>CAJQPE010000096.1 GCA_905480125.1 uncultured Flavobacteriales bacterium
AATCTTTCTTGCGGCAATGCATGGTTAAAATTGTAGGAAAGTGCTATACCACCCATTCGCACTGTAGACTCAAAATTCAGATTTCTAGTAAGTGAACGCTCATTTGCTCCTAGTTTACCAAAAAGAACATAAAAATTCATATCTAAGAAGTCGGTTATTGGCTGAGTTACTCGCAAATTATAACCAACTCTGCTAACAATAGGAAGATTTGTCTTTTGTCCTTTGGTTATATCGCCATAAAATGTAAACATTCCGGCACCCATTCCAATTGTCGGTTTAAAAACTACTCCTGTTGGGGCTTCGGGTGTAGTTATAGAAGTAGTATCATCTTGACCTATGGAGTACCCTGCCAATAGTACACAAGTTAATATCAGAAATATGCCTCTATTCACCATTTTTATTGACCTTTCGATAAATTCAATCCCGCTTGTACGTTAATAACCTGCAAAGGTTTTAGCTATACAATCTTAATTAACTGTCTAAAGTATGAATATTGAATGTCATATTCTCAAAAAATGGAATAAAATTATTCAATTTCGGTCAGTTTATTACTGTACCCACTTCTGGTTAGAAATCATCAAAGCTTCTTGCACGGTTATTCTTGTCCCGTCATTGTATGCAGAAACAAATGGACCAGGTAGTTCATAACCAGCATTTACAACATTTCTTCTAGTTCTTGCCGTTCTATATGTGTCAAAACCACCAATAGTATATTTAATCCATCCTTCATGATTCTCCAACTTAATTGGTTCTTCAGAGAAGTTAAATGCACGCTTAAAATAAGAATTGGGTTCAACAGGTGTGTGACCTGCACATATCTGCACTCTATAAGATACACCATTTTCTGGCGCAGGAATTGATGAGGTTGGCTCTGTTGTCTTTTCACGAATTGGAGCTGGTTCTATGAGATTAGGTAAGTTATCATGTACTTTACTTGCAGTTATTTCTGTATAGTCGTTTGGTACTTGTGCGTTTAGTATTGCACTACCCGCACTTGTTATAGCACCCGTATTTTCAACTATTGGTTTAGCTGCTGCTGGTTGGTTGCTGCTTGGTGTAATTTTTGCCTTTTTAGTTTCTTCATTATGCAGGTAAGCAAAAGTTCCATCCATATTCCTTAATTGCTCAGCACTTATATCGCTTGCGATTACCGTATACGTCACGTAAATTGGGTTATCTTTTGGAACGCTCATCCAAACAAATTTTGCTTGTGAATCGACATATGAGAAAACAGCATTATTTGTTTCTCCACCTTTTACTAATACAATACCAGCAGGCAGTTGTTCTTGAGCTTTTGCGAAGCCTTCAATACCATTTTGGTTTATGCTAATTTCTATTTTAAATGTCCCATTTCCCATATCTTTAACTTTTCTTTCACCAGATACAATTGGCTCAGGCATATTTTGGGTAGCAGACTCTAACTTTATCTCAATAGCTTTATCAACTGAATTATCTGCAATAGTTTCTGGTTCTGTTGAAGTATTTTCTTGTTCAATTGAATTCTCTAAAATAGGTTCTATCTCAGCTGGGGCAGCTTCTTGTTCAGCTGAATTATCTGCAATAGTTTCTAGTTCAATTGAAGTATTTTCTTGTTCAATTGAATTATCTGCAATAGATTCTAGCTCGGCTGAGGCAGCCTCTTGTTCAGCTGAATCCTCTGCAATAGTTTCTAGTTCAGTTGAAGTATTTTCTTGTTCATTAGGGTTTTCCATTGTAGATTCTGGAAGTATTTCAGCTGGAATTGATTCGACAACTTGTTCGGTTCCTACAAAAATTTTATTATTAGGAATATCAACCGTTTTTCTTTCATTATTATAAAGGTATGAGAATTTTCCCGATATGATTTTCTCTCCTGATACTTCAGAACTAACCAATACTTTGTATTTTATGGAAAATTCATTTGCTTGCGGCAGTGCCATCCAAATTAGTTTAACTTTATTGTCATTATAGGTAAATGATGCGCCTTGGGTTTCAATGGCTTCAGCCATAAACCCTTCTGGTAATTCTTGAACAATTTTAGCGAAGCCAGTTACATCAGTTTTGTCAATTAAAATTTCTACAACAAATTCTCCACCTGGGGTAACTTGATTTGGTGAATTCTGAGTGACTTTAACGCCTTCACCAAAAATCACATTAATTATGAGTGCTATAGCTAAATTAGAAAATAAAATAAGGCCTTTAAACATAGTTTCTTGTTTGAGATTAATAAATGTAATCTGCTTGACAACAAACTTAGCCGAATAAGAATGTGTTGATAAGTTGTTAATATCCTACTTACAAACAAGAATGTGTTAAAAAGCAAAAATTCTAGAACTTAGAATTAACTAATTGCAAGATAATGGATTGAAATACACGGATATTATTGTTCAAAAAAGAAGTCAATCATGTCGCATAGCTGCTTGATTGTTATGTTTAATTCCCCATCTAGAAACTTGTCTAAACAGCTAATAGCTTCATCTGAATGAATAATTCCATCATTATCAAAATCAGCAAACAGAAACTCTTTAGGAACAGCAATATGCATACCGCTTCGATTGTGTTTATCAATTCGCCTGTCGAATTCCTTCATTTCTTTTAATTTGGAAATATGATGGACCTTCAATATAGTAGTTGCAATTCCAGTTGAATCTCTCTGCATAAATTTTTGCAGAAAGTCTTCATCAGTAATTGTTACCCCATCTTTATTTACGTGCGAGGTATCTGAGGTATTTTCTTCTTTATCCATAAAGTCAGGAACACCATCCTGGTCTGTATCAATCGGACAGCCAAGTTCGTCCACAATAACACCTTTAGGTGTTTGCTGGCACATATCTATAACATCTTTAACGCCATCTTGGTCATTGTCCTCATCAATTAGTTCATTGAAATTGGTGTCACCAAAATAGCTGCTTTGGTCTTCTTTCCCCCCAATTGTATAGGTGAGCGAAAAGTTAGTTGATATTATTTTGTCATTTTTACTATCTTCACTTGTATTATCAATCCAGTCAGAGTTAGTATATAAATATGTTCCACTAACTCGCATATTTAAATGGTCAGTCAACTTGCAATTAATACCTAATGTTAAAGGAATTGCCATTGCACTTCTTAAATAATCTTCTGTAGGGTCCGTTAATTGCGTTTCATATTCATAGTCGCGACTGATTTCAGAAGCTGTAAGTTCATTTTCTTCTGTTTCAGCTTGGTTCATCAAGGAACCATCTGCCCAATAATAGTAAGTATCATTGTTTTTGTCTGCTAAATCTCCGTAAGGGTCAAACTTTAAGTAACCAATACCGGCAGAAATAAAAGGGGTGAAAAGGGTCTCAGGTCCTAAAAGAAATTTGTTATCTGAATACAGACTTACTCTAAAATCAAATTCCGAAACTTTAGATTGAAAGTACAACCTAAGAACAGAAGAATTTTCATATTGAGATACTTTGCCGAACATTGCATTACCTGAAAGGCCAATTAAGCCAACAAATCTCTTTTCAAAAAAGAAGTTATATCCACCTCTGAAGCTATTGAGTGCGTTATATTTTTGATTTTGGTTTAAATCGCCTTTAAATGATAATAAATTGTAACCTGCCCCAATTGTAATGTAGTCTTTGTTTTGAGCAATTGAAGTGATGCTTGTCGCTACAATTAGCATAATTGTAAAAAGTCTCAGTAACATATAGTAAAAATAGTAATATTTTTAGAAGTTGGGTTGGTGGATGTATTGGCGGTAAAAATCGTTGATTATTTGAACAGATTCTTCGGGGGTGTCGGTCAAATGAAATAGATCAAGGTCATCTTGATGTATATTTTTTTCTTCTAAAAGAGTGTTCTTAATCCAATCAAATAGCCCTGCCCAATACTTCTTATTCTGAAGGATAATCGGAAATTTCCCTATTTTTTTAGTTTGAATTAGCGTGATTGCTTCAAATAATTCATCTAAAGTTCCGAAACCTCCTGGAAGTACAATAAAACCTTGAGCGTATTTTACGAACATTACTTTTCTAACGAAAAAGTAGTCGAAAGTTAATAGTTTATCCTGGTCGATGTAAGGATTAGAAGATTGCTCGAATGGGAGTTCTATGTTTAAACCAACAGATTTTCCTTTTCCTCTTTTTGCCCCTTTATTTGCGGCTTCCATTATTCCAGGGCCGCCACCGGTAATAACTCCGTATCCCTGTTGGGTAAGTTGGAACGCAGTTTCTTCTGCGGCGATGTAATATTTGTGGTCAGCCTTAGTTCTCGCAGATCCAAAGATAGATACACAAGGTCCAATTTTGCTTAGTCGCTCAAAACCTTCAACAAATTCTGACATGATTTTGAAAATCTGCCAAGAGTTTGATGTTTTAATGTCGATTAAGGTTTTATCACTAAAAGCTCTCTTTAATTTGTCCTGTTCACCTGTCATAATTTTTTTTTCAAATATTATATTTTTACTTGGCTTATGCCAATTATCCATGACCGGAATAATTATATTTTTTCTTGAAATTGTTTAGATTCGTAACAATCTTCAAAAAGTAAATAAATATGCGAGGTTTTTCCTTAAAATTACTCATTCTACTTCTTTCCGTTTGCTCTGCTATATATACTGTTAAAGCAGATGAGGGCATGTGGATTCCAATGTTGCTAAAACAATTAAACGAGGCAGATATGCAATCCAAAGGATTGCAGCTTTCAGCAGAAGATATCTACTCTGTAAATAACTCCAGTTTAAAAGATGCAATTGGCCATTTTAATGGAGGTTGTACAACTGAAGTTATTTCTCCAAAAGGATTAATACTAACAAATCACCATTGTGGTTTTGGTCAAATTCAATCGCATTCTTCTTTAGAAAATGATTATTTAAAAGATGGTTTTTGGGCGATGAATTTAGAACAAGAATTACCAAATCCTGGTTTATATGTAGATTTTATTGCGCGAATTGAAGATGTTACAGCTAAGGTTTTTGAAGGAGTTAATGATTCAATGACTGAAAAAGAAAAAC
>CAJQPE010000097.1 GCA_905480125.1 uncultured Flavobacteriales bacterium
TTGAAATAGGTAGATATGTTACTCCCTATGCAAACGACTGGTGCTCATGGACGATCGATGTCACAGAGTACCGTGAACATCTTACTGATGTCGTTTCTCTAGAATCTTTTATTGAAACATGGTCGGGAGGCTGGGATCTCACATTGGATTTTCATTTCTTCATCGGAACCCCTGCATATCCATATGTTGCTGTGCAGAATCTACACACAGATTATTATATGAATTATGGCGACACTTTGTTTAACGACATAGATATTGCTTCAAGAAATGTATTTGTCCCTGCAAATGCGGAAAAAGTAGTTTTTAGAATAACGAATACTGGTCACGGTCAGGGCAATACACAAAATGCAGCAGAATTTTCAAATATGACCCATGCAATTCATGTCGACAGTGTAGAGGTTGCCGCGCAACATTTATGGAATTCTGATTGCAACGTCAATCCTTGTTCTCCTCAGAGCGGAACCTGGCAGTATTCAAGAGCAGGATGGTGTCCAGGTCAAGAGATTCAAGGAGATGATTTTGATATAACTAGTAGCACAACCCCAGGAGAATATTCAGTTTGGGACTACGTGTTGCAACCTTTTTTTAATGATTGCAGTCCATACAATATTAATGTAAATACAGGCGGGTTGAATTGTATAAGTGGGGTAACTTGTGCCGACTGTAACTACAATAGTAATGGCCATACAGAACCAAACTATAAGATTTCTATGCAAGCAATTTTTTATAGTACAACGCCAATTACAACAGCGCGGCCCGCATATCCGGTAAAAGTTTTAGAAACTATCAATGAATTAGCCGAGTTTCAGATTTACCCAAATCCTTCCAATGGAATTTACACTATTGAATCTGCTTCATCTGCCGAATCGTATAATGTTTACGTAATGGATGTTACAGGAAAAAATATACGAACAGCTCATTGCCATGGAAAATCTGAAGTTGATATTTCAAATAGCCCAAATGGAATTTATTTCGTTACAATCGAGAATGAAAACACCAAAACAAATCATAAACTAATCAACCTAAAATAATTGAGATGAAAACTAAACTTTACTTAACAATATTAGCAGGATTTTTTTCGTGCTTCACAATGGCGCAATCGCCAGCAGGTGAAGCTTTCTTTATTGATATAAATGCGTTTAATTCGGATGGTCTTGCTCGTTTTATGAATTGCGGAAACGGAGATTCATTAGGATTAGGTGATGAATTTACTATTGAGCTTTGGATGCGCTTAGATGATTATGTGGGGAATCAAAAGATATTAGGAAAAACCAATGGTAATTTTAACTCTGGTTATATTATAGGATTGCAAAATGCTAAGCCATATGTTGAGGTATTTACACCCACAAATATGGAGTTGGTTGATGGAGCAGGAGGTGCATCTATTCCGCTTTTTAACTATTGGTGCCATATGGCCGTTACATACCATCCTGGCGATAGTATAGTGGGGTACGTTAATGGTCGTTGGTCTAATAGCAGATCATTGCCCAGCCTTACAGCGGCAGCCAACACGAATGACTTCGTGCTAGGAGTTGCGCCTTGGGATATGGTAAGCTTCCAATCTTTTGGTCAGCTAGATGAGGTTAGAGTATGGAGTAAGGCGCTGACACAAGATGAGGTGAAGTCAACGATGCATACGCAGCTTACTGGTAGCGAAGATAGGTTAGTGGGGTATTGGACTTTCGACGGGGCTACTCCTAGCTCAATTTCAGATGAGTCGGGTAATGGCGCTACAGGTGTTCCTCAAAACCCTACAGGCAATGATTTTCCAGATTCGAGGGCGGTTCTTGGAAGCTCGACAATGTCATCAATGAATAACATTACAGGTGTTTGGAATGGATCCATAAACCCCATTAATACTGATTATGGAATATCAATTGATAAAGGGAACTTTGCTACAACGACCATAGACTCAACAGATTACTCTGTTTTTGGCCACGATGGAGAAAGTGGAACAAGTATTACAAATTTACCAGCAGATGCGCCAACAGGTGCATTAAGAACAGAGCGTGAGTGGTATTTTACAACGGTTGGTTGGCCCAGTGCTGATATCTATGCAAACCTTGCTGATGCGGCTGGTTCTGGCGCGGCACTTAATGATTCTAAACCCGCTACCCAATATGGTCTTTTAAGACGGACCACGAGCACGGGTACTTTTACTTTGGAAAGGATAGCAAGCACAGTTACTTCTGGAATTGTAATTTTTGATAATGTGCAATTGAAGAATGGCTATTATTCGGTAGCTGTTGCCGATGCAGATTGGATCTCAACAGGTATCAACGAAGCAAATGCATTGGTATCTTCAATGTTTCCAAACCCAGCTAATGATATGTTCTATATAACTGCCAATGACCAGTCAACACTTATAATTGTAAATGCACTTGGACAAACTGTAAAAACACAGCAAATTAGTTATGGTAGTAATGAAGTTTCCATTGCTAACTTAGCTTCAGGAAACTATAACATTACAGTCATGAACGGAGAGCGAATACAAACGCAAAAACTGATTGTAGAATAAATATGAATGATCGATTAAAGTATCCTCGCATTTCGTGGGGATACTTTTTTTGTACACTAGTAATTGCTTTTTTGGCAAGCTGTACAGAGTCAAAGCAGGAAACTACAGGATTAAATTACAACGTACATACGTTTTATTATAATTGGTATGGTAACCTAAGTTTTGATAATGAATATAGGCATTGGGCTCACGATATTTTACCACATTGGGCCGATACTTCATATGATAATTTGAAGGGGTTTGGTGGGGCTGATGATATAGGTGCCAACTATTTTCCGCAAATAGGCTGTTATAGCAGTAACGATTCAAATACGGTTAGGCAGCACATGGCATGGATTGCTAAAGCCGGTATAGGGGTAGTTACACTAAGCTGGTGGGGTAAGGGTTCATTTGAGGATAAGAATGTTGAATTGATTATGAATGAAGCAGCAAAGAAAAAAATAAAAGTGAATTTTCATGTCGAGCCTTTTCATGATAGATCAGCCCAAACTACCAAGCTGGCTATCAATTATATTGTTGAAAAATATGGATCCCATCCCGCATTCCATCGCATTAAGGGCAAAGGTGTTTTTTACATTTACGATTCGTACTTGATACGATCAAAGGAGTGGGCAAAGGTATTTCCAATGAAGAACGCATTTGCGATTGGACTTTGGGTAGATGAAGCACATGGAGATTCAATTTTAGCTTCAGGGTTTGATGGAGCTTATACTTACTTTGCGAGTGATGGTTTTACATATGGTTCCACTAAAGAAAATTGGAAAGGTATGTCAGAATGGGGAAAGGAAAATAATAAATTATTTGTACCGTGTGCGGGTCCAGGATATCTTGACTCGCGAATTAGGCCATGGAATGCTGGAAATACTAAAAATAGAAAAGAAGGAGTTTATTACGATTTGCTATTTGCCAAAGCAATTGAATCTGAAGCGAATGTAATTGGAATAACATCATTTAACGAATGGCACGAAGGAACGCAAATTGAGCCAGCTATTCCGTTTCATATTGATAATTATGTGTACCAAGATTACTCGCCACGTGAAGAAGAGTACTATTTAAAACGAACGAAGTACTGGACTACTCTGTTTCAAGAAACAACCGCTGCACAGTAAAGTAAGCCGCTTTTTTTTCTCCGTAATAATCAATCACACTCCACGAAGGTCCGGGCCAGCAGTCGTTAAGTTGCCAAAACATGGATCCCATGCAATGTCCATTTGAGTTAATATGGCTTGTGATGGCAGAATCCATTGCTGCTGCCTGAACTTTTTGACTCAGTGATACAAATTCTTCGAAACCTTGCGGTAAGTGGTAATATTTTTTTACCATTTTTTCAATCTCGCTATTTCCAATGTAACTTTTTTGTCTATTGGTTATCACATCAGAAGTTAATTTCCAATCCTTTTCAGCTGAAAATTTAGAAATACTCTTCATTATCGGATAAGATTGAAAGCCATATTCCACCATAAATCTACCAACGTTTAATTTGAAATCCTCAAATGTTTCATGACCATGCCATACTCCCCAATAGTGCATACTTCCATGATTAAAATTTTCCGATTTACCCCAGTTACTTTGCGGTGAGGTTGATACATAGTTGAAACCATAATCCTTCGTAATATCAGATAGTAGGGTGTCGAAAATAGTAAGATAGTTGTTCCATATTTCAGCTGAATCAGTTGGGGAGTAATTGTATTTCTTTTGCCATCCCCAGTTATGCCATGCAACATTCATTTCGTTATTCCCACACCATAAAGCGATACATGGATGATTATTTAGTCGATTTAAATTTTGATTGGCTTCTGCTTCAATGTTGTTAAGGAATTTATTATTTCCCGGATACATACTTCCAGCAAACATGAAGTCTTGCCATACAAGTAAACCCAGGGAGTCGCAGAGTTTATAAAAAATATCATTTTCATAAATCCCACCTCCCCAAACTCGCAGCATGTTAAGACCAGCATCTTTAGAGGCGGTCAAAAGAGTTCGATATTGTGAGTCGATAACCCTGGGCAGAAACATATCTTGCGGAATATAATTTGCACCTTTTATGAAAATCGACTTTCCATTAACCTTAAAGTAAAAGGAAGTCCCAATCGAATCTGGCTCGTTGATTAGCTCTACAGACCTTATTCCAAATTGAGTAATTGAAGAGTCTACGACAGCCCCGTTGCTCAGTAATTTTATTTTTCTTGAATATAAATGCTGCTCCCCATATCCACTGGGCCACCAAAGAATTGGATTTATTATTGTGTCCGTAAATTTGCATTTGGAGCCTACTCGATTAGCAGTATCAATGGGATAAATTCGGTCATCAATTTGTATTTCAAAATTACTATTACCTTGGGCTTGGTAATCAATTTCATAACTAACTAAAGCATATTTTGAATGTATTTCATCAACAGTAATTATTGTGTTGTTTATTTGATCACCATCACTAACGAGAAGCTCTATAGGTCTCCAAATACCACAAGTTAAAAATCTTGGTCCCCAGTCCCATCCAAAATGATAGGCCGATTTTCTTGTAAAAGGACTGACTTTCGTTTCTACTTTTTCGCATCCAGCAGGGAGTTCATATCCAAGGCTATCTACTTGATATTTATTTACTTGGATAGGGGAAAGAAATATAATAGTTAAATCGTTACTGCCTAGCTCTAAGAGTTCCATAATTTCAATTTTCCAAGTCCGGAACATATTGTTTGCTTCGAGTATTAAGCTATCATTGAGATAAATTTTCGCATAAGTATCTAATCCTTTAAAATTAATTTCAATGCGTTGTCGACTAAGAAGTTCTTGGTCTGCGCTAATCGTAGTGTGATATTCCCAATCTTCATTTTCAATCCATTGCAAATCCAATTCATTATTTCGCCAATACGGGTCATCAATTAGTTTATTATTAAGGAGATCAGTATGGACAACACCGGGTACTTCAGCGGGATACCATAAAGAATCACCTAATTTTCTAAACTGCCAATCTGCGTTTAGTTCAATTCTATTAAGAGGAGTTTTTAGATCTTCATTTTTACAACTGGAAAGTAGTAATATGAAAAAAAATAAATAGAGAAAACGAATCAATTCAGAAGGTTGTTAATTGAGTTAAATTTTCGAAAATCAAATTCATAGTCAGCGCCAAATCCAAAATCGTTATTATTTTCAATTGATTTTCTTGCAGTGAAATGGACTGATTTCGCACCAATATTAATAAACTGTAATGCGTTGTTTTCATTAATTCCACTTCCAGGCACAATCTCTATTTTACCATTGCAGCGTTCTATCATCGATTGAATTATTGAAATTCCATCTATTGCTTTTTTTTGTCGACCTGATGTAAGTATGCGGTCTACTCCAATACTTATGAGTTTTTCTAGTGCCTCATTTGGGTTTTGGCAAAAGTCAATTGCTCTGTGTATTGTGTTAATCAGGTTATGTCTCTTAGCCAAAATTACTAGTTCATTTGTCCGATGAAAGTTGAAATTCATATTGTTGTCTAGAATCCCAAAAACAATTCCGTTAACTCCGCATTGTGCCATAGCTTTTATGGTCTCTTTCATAGCATTAAATTCTTGCTTAGAATAGCAAAACCCGCCTTCATTGGGTCTTATCATAACATGTACTTCGCAGGTCTTTTTTATGTCTTTAATTATTTGTTTGGTTATCTCAATGCTCGGAGTAAGTCCTCCAATGCTCAAGGCGGAACACAATTCTATTCGACTAGCCCCAGCATCAGCGGCTTCTATCGATTCACGATAGCTACCAGTGCAAATTTCAATTTTAATCATTAATCGAATTTGATTTGAAGTAGTTTTTCCATTGCCGTAATAACCATGAGCTCGGTTTCCATGCATGGTTTTTTTGCCTCACTAAAAAGGGAATTAATCTGTTTAGTGTCACTATCAGTTCGAGAATTTTCTTCGAGTCGCATAAATTCTAAACAGATTAAAGCACATTTGCTCAAAGATTTAGAAATAGGCAAAGCATCACGCAGAATGGGGGCGGACTTAGCAAGATCTTGAAATTCATCATGATTATTGCCCCAGACCTTAAGTTGCTCAATTATATTTTGCTTATCCTTTTCAGAGTTGCTTGCCAAATACGATTCGACCATACTATTAAATTTTCGAACAGATTGTGGATCTGGGATTGCAATATCGGCAAGTCTTGTAAACGCCATATCGGTGGAGTAAGTAACACCTTGGTGGTGTCTCGAATAGATTTTTAATGGTTCTGATGCATCGATTAAAATTTTCAATGATGAAATATCAGCACCAGAAGTTAATCTCCGCATCATCATTTCCTGGTTTTTGATATGCAGTAATCCAATCTCTTCCATACGGACACTATTAATATCTAATCTACGATACATGTCGCTCATATCAGTAACATCTTGCTTTGACCAAAATCTTTCAGCGATGGCGCATGTTCTGGGCCATATGCGTGAGTCAATCGTTTCTTCCGTAACCATTTCTGCCCACATTGTAGCCTCTCCACCAAGAATGTTCAGCCGCTGTTCGGGTGTTAAATTGTTTTCGCTAGCTAACGGATCGTTGCTATAATGGGCAGATGCGGGTTTGCATAGATCAATATAATAACCATTTGAAAGCATAACTCTGTAGCCATTTTTTGCTGCATTTATCATGGCCTCTTTGCCTCGCCAAGACTGTATCACAATGTTGTTTGGTAATCCAGGTTGCAGAATCTCGTCCCATCCAACCATAGTCTTATCATATTTTTCTAATATTTTAGAAACTCTTTGATTGAAATAATTCTGTAATGCTTGATTGTCTTTTAAATTATTGTCTTTCATGAAAGACTGAATTTCAGAATTGTTATCCCAGTCTTCTCCATTATTTTCATCACCTCCGATATGCATAAATTGATCAGGAAATAATGTAGACATTTCACCCAAAAATTTGTCTAGAAAATCATAGGTAATTTCCTTTGTAGGGTCAAAGCTAGGATTCATTACACCATATTTCTTTTCAATAGAATATGGTCCAGGTTGACTAGCTAATTCGGGATAGGCCACAAACCAACTTGTGGCGTGACCCGGTATATCGAATTCAGGAATTACACGTATACCCCTATTGTCTGCATATTGAATGATTGATTGAATATCATCCTGTGTATAATACTTTCCATTGGAACCTAATTCATGCAGCCCAGGGTATACTTTGCTTTCTATTCTGAATCCTTGATCTTCACTCAAATGTAGATGAAGTACATTCATTTTCATAGCAGCCATGGCATCGAGGTTACGTTTGATAGTTTCAACTGAAAAGAAATGTCGGCAAACATCTATTAATAGCCCCCTCCACTGAAATCTTGGGTTGTCTGTAATCATAACACCAGGAAAATAATAGCCATCTTCATCGGAGCTAAGAAGTTGCAGCAAGGTTTCAAGCCCTCTTATTGCCCCTATGTCATTAGCAGAGGTTATGTTCACAGCTTGTGCTGTAATTTTGAGTTTATATGACTCGTCTGCTCCGAGCGCCAATTTTGCAACTTGATCATATTGAATATTTACTTGACCTTTTCCATTATAAGTCTGCTCTTTTGATATACCTATACCAGTTCTGCCATCAATTCTAAAAAGTATGTTATTTAAGTAGCTTTCAACTCTTGAATTGGTCAGACTTGATGATTCTACAGAAAATAAATTAGAGACTCTAAATTTTGCTTTCGTTTCAATAACCTTCTGTGGTGCAGGCATAAGCGAATTTACTTGGGCCTGCAAAACCGTAAACGACAACATTAACAGAAGGGTTAAAAATCTCATAAAAAGGAAATTGTGCTCTTAATTTATATTCGAACGTTATGTAATCAATATATATTTTTTTTGTTCGAAAAAACAACTAATCTTTTAGCAACTTCAGCTCTGTTCTTCTATTGAGCTGCCTTCCAGCAGGATTATCACTGCCGTCCGGGTAAGAATTCGGTGCTTTCGGCCTACTTTCTCCATAGCCCTTAGCCACTAATCTATTTTCACTAATACCATTATTAATTATGTAATCCACTACAGCTTGAGCTCTCCGCTCGGCCAATTTTTGGTTATAATCGTTAGAACCTTTGCTATCTGTGTGTCCAGAGATTTCTACTTTACTTTTAGTAGGAGGTTGTTTCATTATTTTTACTAGCTTATCAAGTGTTTCATAAGACTCGGGTCTAAGGGTTGACTTATCATAATCAAAAAGCACGTTTTCTAAAATCATGCTACTTCCTTGCTCCAAGGCCTGAACATCTTCAGATGTTTGAGAATTCTCAGTGTTAGTTTCAGAAGTACTGTTTGATACAAGCGTAGATTCTTTTTCATCTGTATTAAAGGTTTCAATGGCACTGTCCTCAGTATTTGTTCCGTTCTGCAAATCACTAACTTGAGTCTTGGTTTGAATAATTTCATCACCACTTGCTATTGAAGTGGCATCATTTATATCAGTGGTATCAACATTTTGATTGTTGCTCATTTCACTTTGTGACTCCTCCGCTGCATTAATTGCCTCACTTGCACTTCCATCCGCAGCTTTTCCGTTCTGCAAATCACTAACTTGATTCTCGGTTTGAATAATTTCATCACTATTTATTGTTGCAGTCGCAGCATCTATGACATTGGCGCTGCTCATTTCAATTTTCGCCATTTCAACTGCTGTATTTATGTTATTTACGTCTTCTGTTTTTATTTTTTCTTTAGCAAGAGCTTCATCAACATTAACAGCATCTATTAGAAGGTTCATTTCTTGTTTTATAACTCGAATGTTTTCTTCTTTAATAGTTACTTCTTGTTCTAGCCGCGTAAATTCTTCATCAGTATCAGCCAATGCAAGCTTTAATTTTAGATTTTTCAATTCAATATTTTCTTTTATTATAGTAGAGGAGAGGGTACTCATTTTTTGGTCGAGTTGGTCTTCTGTGAAGGCGCTGTATTTTCCATTGTAATCAACCAAGAAAAGCTCATCTTTTGAGATGTTAATAACTTCAATTTCATTAGTGTCCGCTGAATTATTTTGATTATTAATAAGATTATTTTCTGCAGAATCAGGTTCAATAACAGAAACATTTTGGGTTACATCTAATTGATCAATTTTACCTTCCGACAATTTTTCTTCGCCTCTTACATATGCTGATTGTAACAAATCTAGTTTCTCGCGTTGAACACTTATTTGAGCTTCTAAACTTCGAATCGCTTTCTTCTTATTAGTTGAGTCGAGTTGTATTTGTAGGTCGGAAATTTTATCTTCTCTAAGCTGCACTTGCTGCTCAAAAGTTGAATAATTGTCAAGATTAGCAGCCATATTCAATAAGACAAGTTCTTCACGTTTAACGCTAACTTGTCGCTCAAGATTTTTAATTTCTTTTTGGTCAGTTGTATTTTCTAATAATGATAGAAGTTCTGCTATTTCCGCATCCCAAGTATCAACCATATCGTTAAGGTTAGTCATTGTCTCTTCTGGCATTATTGGAAGCATATCTTCTATCTCTATTGGTGCAATTCCAATTTTGGAAAGTTCAGCAATGAATTCTTCTTGTTTCATTACCTTTTTCTTTGATAGTAAATCGTCTTCTCTGTTGAACTTCCCAATTTTTGACGAAATGCCAAACCGAATTAAGTAAATATCTCTGTCTCCTCTTCCACCAGGTCGGTATGAAGAATAGTACCCTCTATTCCCTTCAGCAGTTACGACAAAAGAAATTTCATCATCAGGGCCGTTAATAGGGTAGCCTATATTTTCAGGCTTGCCCCATTTTCCATTTTCATCTAATTCGCTAAAAAAGATATCATAACCACCCATGGAGTTATGCCCCTGAGAACTAAAAAAGATAGTCTTCCCATTTGGATGGATATAAAGGCGTTCCTCATCATATTTAGTATTTATAGTCCTCCCTAAGTTCTGAGGAATTCCCCAAGTACCATCTTCTTTTTTGTTCGTGTAATAAATATCTCGTCCACCAAATCCACCGGGTTTATCAGAAACAAAATAGATGGTTTCTTTATCAAAGGAAAAACAAGCAGAAGACTCGTGATAACCTGTGTTTATTTGCTTAATTGGCTTCGGTCTGCTCCAAGTATCTTCATTTCGATTGGATAAATAGATATCACCTTGTTTAGTGTCGCGATAAAGAAAAATTTCTTTTCCATCATGAGACAAGCCAATAATGGCATCGTTTGTTTGTTTATTAAAGTTATTTTTCATTTGTTTCGCTTCAGACCAAAGCCCATTTTTGTTATGTGCGATATATAAATCCTCATAGTAAACATGGTCAATTTCGGCCTTACCACCTCCGCGAGTACCTTTTCTTCTGGAGGTAAACATCATCACAGATTCGTCTGCGGATATAAATGGATCGTATTCTGAATATTTTGAATTAATGGAATCTCCAACACTTTCTATTAAAACTTTTTTGGGTTCTTCTTTGAGTAACATGGCAAACTTACACTCATCTATTCGTTTTGCAATTAGCTCTTGATGCTCGTGTTTCTCTGCAAGGGTAATGTGGTCATTTCTGTGCGCTTTTCTATATTCAGCAATACTTTTTTCGTATTCAATAATTGCTCTAGGGTAATCATTGTTTACATGGTGAGAACGACCTAAATAATAATGAATTTGTTTACTCACTCTTTTATTTTGGTGAAATGCTTTTTCAAGGTATAAAATGGAACGAAACTTATTGTGCCTCATTAAAAGATAACATTGTCCAATTTTGAAATCTAAATAGGCAATGTTAGGATTTATTTCATAGGCTTTTTTGTAATGATGCATAGCTTTATCATACTTGCCCGGACCCAAATTAAAATATAAATCTCCTTTGTGAATTTGACGCTTGGCTAGATAGGGGATATCCTTATCGTCTCTAAAATTGTAAGATCCAAAAACGTGTCTCGAAGAGTCGAATGTTATACTATCTTTTTTAGCATCGGCCCATGCGTTTTGGAATCTGCTTTTAGTTTTGGCTGACTTGCTAGTAAATCCATTCTCTTGCCCAAACGAAACCTTAGTGGTTAAGATGGCAATGATAAATATTAGAAATATTTTATTCAATATTTTACTCACTTTCTAATTCCTGGCAATCATTTGATAAATACACATAAGAATAATCCATTCCTAGCTCTGCAGCCTTTTTCCAATCAATACATGCGCTCTCCATATCGCCTAATAATTCTTTTGCAATACCTCTGTTTTCATAAGCTTCAGCATATTCATGATTAAGTCCAATAGCTTTATCAAAATCAGCTATTGCTAATTCATATTCTTTGAGTTTAATATATAAATATCCCCTATTATTATAGGCATACTCGTATAAGGGATTAATCTCAATGCACAAAGATAGATCTTCCATTGCGCCAGTATAATCTTGAATTTCAGCCTTCATTGCACCCGAATTGTTGCATGTTTTGAAATTGGAAGAATCAGCTTTGAAAGCTTTAGTATAATTACTTTCTGCCTGCAGCAGGTCTCCCATAATTCTTTCGGCACTGGCTTTATTATTATAAACTATGCTAATTGATGGGTCTAATTGTATGGCGAAATCATAGTCTCGAATAGCTCCAAAAAAGTCTCCATTTCGTTTTCGAGTAACGCCTCTGTTATTGTAAGCATCGGCAAATTCAGGATAAAGGTCGATTGCTCTAGAAAACATAATAATTGCTGAGTCGAAATTGTTTTGTTCATAAACATCAATACCTAAGTTATAAATAATAAAGGCTTTTTCAACAGAATCGACTCGGTTTTCCAGTTTGTTAGTTTGTGAAAAACAGCCAATAGAGACGAGGATAAATAATATGTTGAGTAGCTTCTTCATTAGAAAATACTAGGAATATATTTGCCTTTATGCTTGGTATAGGTAATACCCAATTCAACTCCACCTTGTTTTTTATTAACGCTCCTCAGATCAGATGTTGTTAGGTCATAAGCGACTCGGATAGTGAATTCTCCATACTCAATTCCAGTATGAATCTGAAGTGCGTCTTGATACCGATAATATGGCCCAATAAAAAACCCAACATCTTCTCTTTCTGGCTCATAATAAACTAACGCACCCAAAGCAATGTCGTTTACGTTACCTTGCCTCATAATTTGAAAATTTGCATCAACTCGGTATAACCAATTTAGTTTTAGACTAGCACCGCCAAATCCAATAAAACGCATTGGTAAATCATTCTTTACCCCTAGAAAAGTTTCTTCAGGAGTTGTAAGATGAAAAGCTGAGAGTCCTCCATACGGATTCCACATTTTATTTTTATCTGTTCTGTAATAGTATAATCCAAAATTTAATTCGGGAAGTAACACCGTTTCTGTCGCAAAGAATTCATTACTCGAGATACTTTGATCAAAATCACCTCCATTATAATCTTTTGAATACTGATTGTCGTATGTAAAATTAGCAGAATTTATATTTTTTTGAACAAAACCAAGCTGCATTCCCGCAGAGAAGTGATGAACTTTTAAAGGGTCATTTATAATGTCATAAGCTCCAGATATAAGAACATCCATCACGTTATATCCTCCTATTCCAGCTTTTGTATTTTTCACATATACACCAAAGCCGAATTTCCTGTATGATTTATCAAAAGATGCTGCCATGGTTGTAAATGGGTTAGGCATTAGACCAAACCATTGACTTCTGTAGTGAATATGCGCACGATAATAAGCATCGGAATGCCTTCCAGTCATAGCAGGATTTAACAGGTTTGGTGTTGCATAATACATAGATAAGTGAGAATCTTGAGCGCTCAAACAAAAGGAACTACCTACGACAATTAATACTAAAATGGATATGTGATATAATCTTTTCATAAGTTTATCTTAATAAAGTTACCTCTCCAAATAATTTATGCTTCAGTCCATTTATTGTTTCAGCTTCAAGTGTATAAATGTATACTCCAATTGGTTGATCAATTTCGCTTCGCTTGCCATCCCAACCATTATCTTGACTAGTAGATTCAAAAATAACGGTACCCCATTCGTTATATATTTTAAGAAGTAGAGTGCCATCTTTTATTGGGCCTCCTCGTATTAATAAGAAATCATTTTCTCCATCTCCATTTGGCGTAAATCCAGATGGAAGGACAGGAGGATAAATAATGTCAATATCTGCTAACTTCGCAAGCGAATCTTTGCAACCGAATTCATTGGTTACTATTTGTATAACTTCTAACTGCCCTGAACCTTCATAAGTGTGGGATGGGCTAGCTTCAGTTAAAATTGTTCCATCTCCGAAATCATAAGACCATGATACGGCATCAAAAGAGGAGTCCACAATTTCGAATTCAACTAATCGTGTGATGAAATCATCTAAAATGAATCCGGCTGTTGGCTGGGGATTAACAACAATTGTTTGTGAAATAGAATCTTCACATCCAGAAGTTGTTTGTATGATTAAGGTAACATTATAAGTCCCATCAGTGGAATAGAAATACTCATTATCTTGTGTTGTTGAGGTATTTGAATCACCATAATTCCAGTTCCAACTATTAATAGTATCATTTTCTACAACTGAAGCATCCGAAAAATCGACACCTTGAGTAAGACAGGTTTCACTAAAATCAAAATCAGCTACAATGCTCCTAATAACAACTTGTTGTTGAACAGAATCAGTGCATCCAGAATCAGATGTAATGATTAACTGAACATCGTATGTTCCTATAGAATCGTATGTGATTGAAGGGTGTTGTAATATATCGATAGAACTGTTTCCGAAGTCCCAATTCCATGCTGCTATGTTCCCAAAATTAATAGAAGAGCTATCAGTGAAATCCATATTTAAGTTGTCGCACGCTGGTCCAAAATCAAACGCAGCATTTAATGAAGAGTTAAATGTAATGGTTCTTGAATCAGTTACTATGGTACAACCACCAGTTGAAGATAGTAGTAATTCTACACCAATAGATTCATCCGAACTAGCAGGTGTATATTGCCCTGACAGATCTGAACTGTCAGCGCTAAAAAACCCATTTCCATTTGTTGCTTGCCAATAACCTAAGGATGTACCCCCATTAATAATTCCATTTAAATTAATGGTATTACCGTCAAAACATAAAGAGGTATCCGTACCTGCAATAACGTTGGGAGTTTCGGTCCAGACAATCTCAATAGTATCTACTTCAGCCAGGCAGGTTCCGTTATTTGTTGATGTTAATATTAATTGAACATTTCCATTTGCAGTATCTGCCGCGCTTGGAACGTATGTAGCATCTGCTGTTAAAAAGTCTGGAGAGAATGAACCAGTTCCTGCAGAACTCCATATCCCAGTTGTCGTTGCTCCAGATACAGAAGATCCCATTATCACATTAGGAGCAGCCAAACATACATTTATATCATTACCTGCATCAACTATAGGTATTTGCCCTATGAAAACAACTATAGTATCGGTAACCGGCAGACAGTCTTCGTTATTAGTAGAAGTGAGCACTAAAGCAACTTGACCAGAGTCAATATCATTTTGACTAGGCTGATAACTAGCATTTAATGTAGAATCGTTGGGCGAGAAAGAACCTGAACCTAAAGTACTCCATTGACCTGTATTAGTAACAATATCAATATTTCCATTTAATGTGACTAATGAGTTATTTGCACAAACTAGTTCATCATTTCCAGCATCTACATGCGGGGCAGGAGTAATTTTGATTTCAACTGAATCGGTAAAATTAATACATGCATTAGTTGAAGTTAAATATATTTTAACAATTCCAGCAGTTGTATCTAAGTTGCTAAATATATAATTGGTGAGTAATGATGTATCCGATGGTGTGAAGTTACCTGTTCCAGTAGAAGTCCATATACCTGAACTAGCTCCCCCAATTACCGATCCAGTTAATATTGCAGGAGCACTCGCACAAATTGAATCAGCAGCGATTGCATCAACCACAGGAATAGTTGTTATTGTCATAAACATGGTGTCAGTTTCGGCTAAACAATTTCCATTGTTTGTTGACTCAAGAACGAATGTTACACCGGCATTGATCGTATCTTGGGTGCTCAACAGATAAGTAGCATTGAAATCTGAAGTATTAGGGTTGAATGTTCCTGTTCCTGTTGTCGACCATAAGCCAGTTGTTGAACCAAGTGAAACGTTACCAGCGAGAACCAAGCTAATATCTCCAGCACAAAGTACTTGATTAATTCCTGCATCAACAAATGGAGCAGGGGTAATGATTATATCTATAGTGTCTGAGATTGGGCAAGAGTTTGTCGCTGTAAGAACTAAACTAACTGACCCAACAGAATCGTCAGCTAAACTTGGAAGATAAGTATTAGTTAATATTGAGTCACCCGAAACAAAAATACCAGTTCCAGTAGATGTCCAAATTCCTGTTGTTGAGCCACTAGATACTGATCCAAATAGTGGTATGTCAGAATTATTTGCGCAAACAGAGGTGTCGTTACCAGCTAGAACAACCGGTAAAGAGGTAATGATAGAAATAGACATAGTATCCGTTTCAGAAATACATTTACCATTATTTGTGGATTCAAGCACAAGTTCTACTGAGCCGTTAGTAATATCTGCAGCACTAAGGAAATACATAGCATTGAGGAGATTTGCATCATCAAAACTTCCCGAGCCAAGTGTGCTCCATGAACCACTGGTTGTGGCACCAGTTACATTACCAAACAATTGGGATTGAGGAACTGCAGCACATACCAATTGATCTACTCCAGCATCAACGACCGGAACAGGCGTAAAAGTTAAGGTAGTAGCACTCGATACAGGAAGGCAGTTGCAATCGCAGCCAGCTGCAGTTGAAGAAGATAGCACGATGATTACTTCACCCATACTGGTGTCAGAATCACTTGGGATATATGTTGGGGTTAAAGTAGTATCAGAAGTTACAAATGTTCCAGTTCCATTACTACTCCATTGACCAATTGTTGCCCCTGAGATTGTTCCATTAAGATTCCAATTTGCATTATTCGCACAAAGTGTATCTGGACTTCCAGAGTTTACATTTGGTGCAGGGTGCACAACAAATTCGATATCCGAGGTAACCGCAGAACAGATGCCATTATTGGTGGACGCCAAAGTTAATACTACAGTTCCTAAAGCAGTATCTGCTGGCCCTGCAGTGTAGATTGTTGTAAGGTTCGATGGGTTATTGAATACCCCATCACCAGAAGAACTCCAGAGCCCTCCCGCTCCCGCAACTAGTGAATTAAATATTGTACCAGTAACCTGAACGTTCGCATTATTCGAACACATGTTTGTGTCCGGAGTGAAAGTAGTCACGTCGATTGTGTTGAGCAGGAATATGATTTCTATCGTATCTGCTACTGAATTACATAGCCCGTTTCCGGTTGTTTCTAATACAATTTTGACAGATCCCGCAGCGGTATCTGCTGCACTTGGGAAGTACTGTGTGGCTAATAATGAACTATTTGCAAATGAACCAGATCCTAAAGTAGTCCATTGGCCACCGGTTGCCCGCACAACGCTACCATCTAGATCTGCCGTTGAAATATTCGCACAAATGGTTTGGTCTTCTCCAGCATCTACCAGTGGTGCAGATTCAATAACAAGGATTGTCGTATCACTTTCAGCTAAGCATAACCCATTGTTAGTAGATGTTAAGGCAATAGTTATAAATCCTGTTGAAGTATCTGCAACAGAAGGCACGTAAATCGGAGCTAATACAGCATCACTTGGATCGAATGACCCAGTTCCTGACGTAGTCCATATTCCTGTTGAAGCTCCTCCGGTCACGGTTCCTAGCAACGGTAATGATGGGTTATTTGCGCAACCCGTATAAGCACCATTGGCTTCTGGGTTTGGAGAGGGGGTGAAAACAATTTGCATAGTATCTCTTATTGCTGCGCAGATCCCGTTATTGGTGGACACCAAAATTATTTGCACAGAATCAGCTGCGATGTCATTCGAGCTAGGAGTATAGGTAGCAGTTAAATCAGAATCATTTGGTG
>CAJQPE010000098.1 GCA_905480125.1 uncultured Flavobacteriales bacterium
CAATACTGCTGAATTCTTGGTGAACGCCAATAAATGCCTTGCCGTGACCGGTGCACCAAAAGAGGAGATCTTCTGGATTGGACATGGCTATTATGTCCGCAGGAAGGTATCCATTGGCATCGTTCTTTACTATAAAATTACCGAGGGGGGAGTAGGCGTCAAAAAATGGAGTACCAGAAAGGTGCATTTTTCCATCCATGTCCTGAGAATCCATCGTGCCTGGAGCCAGGTTGTTGATTACCCTAAACCGCATGGTTAAATAAATAACGTCACCTGGTCGCTGAGTAGCTGGCGCTCCATTGATTCCCGTCCAATCGGTAGTGGGAATGCTTAAATCCAGATAGGCTAGAGACGGGTTTTCTAATTTATAGATATCCGGATCGAGATCGAAGGAATGGCTCAATCCGGCATGGTTGTAAGTCCCCTCTCCGGCAATAAATTCAAGATTCGATAACACGGCACCATTCAACTCCATAATGGCGTATAGAAAGTCGACCTGGTTTAATGGGATATCGTCCATGCCTAATCCGCCGTCGGTGATGTCGCCATCGGTGATGTACCCTTGCATTTTAAGTTCAATCACATCTCCGAGTAAGGCGTGGTCCATTTGCGCTAAATTCGTATCAGCTAGTTGGGAGGGATCGATTAGTCCACCCACGTAGTGGTCCGGGTAGTTGTTGTTGTCGTCGTCGGCATAGCCAATATTCAATCGTGTTACTGAGGTGTTTTCTAGGTTCCACCCAGGGTAAACACAGCCGGGGCAGGTAATATTGATTTCTTGACTGTCAGATCCTAGTGGAATTTTACATTCATTACAGGCGTCTGCTGGATTGGTGTTAGTCACAAAAAAGGAGCGCTCCTCCATGGTGGCCTTGCTACCCGCCTGCAAAAATTCACAGTAGGTTTCCACATTGAATTGAACGGTGTAGTCCGAAAAAAAGTCCAGGAAATCGTCGTTGTATTTCCAATGTAATCCAGCCGCTAAACTGGATGCGCCGCCGGGTCCCGGCTCGTAGAAGGAGGGCGGTATTCTAAAATGGGCAACTAAACGGTCTCCATTTCCTGAGGTGGCTGGAGTTCCATTATGAATGTATTCAATGGTGTAGGGATATATATCAGGAGCACCAGTAATTGTGGATTCAGAATGAATTCTGATGTTGGTTGAAGGCCCTCCATGATTGAGTGCTCCATCTACTATACCTAATCCCGGTGTCAGGTCGACTTCAATTTGAATTTCGGAATTGGCCGGATCGTAGGCTACCTGATACCTGTGTGTGGAGACACCGGGCCAACCTAATCGCAATAAAGCAGTGCTTTTTACGTCAAACCATTCTGTAGTCGGATCAATAAGGGTGGTCGTGGTTGTTAATAGGTTCTGTGGACCGGAAAAGCTGTGTTCGTGAGCCAGATAGTCTACGTTGCCGAAATAATCAATTTCGCTGGGGTAGCAGAGGTGATTCAATTTAAACAAGGGAGCTTCCATATGTAAATTGGTGGAGGTGTTGAAGTCGCTGGAAATGAACGGGTTAGTAACGCAATTTAGTACTTCGTCGTAACAGAGGTACCAGGTAGTCATTCCAGGCATGGGATTAGTCGAGCCGAAAGCATCGGGGTAGATGATATATGAGGGATACCAGTTTGGAATTAGACCTCCATCTACAGAAACGGTGCAGGCGGCATCACTAAAAATGGCCACACTACTCATGTCAATGGCTGTTTGGCTGGTAATACTGGAGGTGTGCCTAACCTGAAATAGAAGTTGGGAAGCAGTAGTTCCGGTGTTTTCTATTTTAAAGATACGTCTAATGGGTTCATCCATGCAAACGGGGTAGCCTGGATTCATGAGTGTTACCGTTAATTCAGGTCCATTGGTCGATGGATAGGTGACAACTGTTCCTTCTGTACCGCTTGGCGATTGGCAGGGTGTTTCGCCAGGACATCCGAATTCTATGTGAAAGGCGGTTCTTTTTTCTACAGACCGCTCAGAGCATACATCGGTAGATTCGCAATTAATGAGTTCAATATAGTCGGAGAAAATGATCTGGCCATTTTGGGGCAGGTTTTCTACTTCTACTGTAATGGTGACCAGATCTCCTGTAGAGGTAGTGGACATAGAAACGATACTTCCTCCTCCACTTAGATTGACCGTCGGTGGACCTAAAAATTGGACATCAGACGCACCGGGGAGTTCCACTTGGTCCGTAAAAATAATTTTTCCTGTAAAAGGAATGGAGCTGGGGTTACTGTAGGTATAAGATCGAGAAACCGCTGCAGACAGATCCGCATTGCAATCGTCAACAGAAGAAGCATCAAGAACCAGCCAAGGAGAGTGGAGTTCGTATATACTGCAAGCAAACTCTTCTACTAATATTGAATTCAAATATACCGCAATTTGGTTTTGTTTTGGACTGACGCTAGTTGGAGAAAAAGACTCACAAGATGCAGTCACTTCATAATCGATATAAATACTAGTAGCTCCCATATTTGCCATAATACTGATGGTGGGAGTGCTTGTTCCGGGATTCAGAATGTTGAACAAGGTTCCTCCGGTAATAGTAATATCGGTAACGTTGCTGAGTAAAATATGATTGGGTAAGTTGAACTCCAGATCAACGAAGTCGCTAGCAAAATTGGTCTCGTGGTCGATTTGGATGGTTCCAGAAGTCGTTTCGCAGGGAGATAAATCTGCAAGAGGAGAAGTTTCAAGGACAGTAATTTCCCCCATTGAATAAATCGAAAGTATAAGAAACAGAAAAAGGAGTGAAATTGTTTTGTAGAAAACGCTAAGTCGGTATGAGGTAGGTAAAGTATTCATGGATAGAATTCAGATAAGTTGGTTTTAATTGGCATTTAATGAAGGGTTTAGCAAGACATCAACACATTTATTCTGGCTTACAAATGTTGTGCATGATATTTTACCGCAATAACCATGGTGCTTTACGTATTTTGCAATAGTACTCCTATTTGCCTTGCAATTTGTACATTCATTGTGGTTAGCTGTTTTAACAATATGTTCTAACAAAATATAAATTTTTTTATTTTGGCTCAGTATTTTAATAGCTTTATAAACGCAAGTAAATTTCGAAAAGTGCCAATACAAATAAACTAAACAAAATGTCAATTCTAGTAAGCTAGGGAAGCATTTGCGACGAATGCCCATCATTTTTGCGACGAATGTAACTATCGGTTCCTTTGTATTAATTTAAATTTCTCAGTCATATTTGTAGCTGACTAAAATCAAATCATATATTCAAGCATGATAGATATCCAAAGTTTCCAATACAGCAGTTTATAAATATTCTATCTCTGTTGGAAAGTAATTTAATATTACTGCTAAATAGTCTTAATATATAAAGTCTTTTAAAGTTTGAAGTTATCCGAAAAATGACTTGAGCGCAATTTTTTGGAGAATAACTATACCAATTTCAGATAAGCTAAAGCATTAGGTCCTTCGTTAAAAAGTAAATCTAAAATAGATAGATTTGGCAAGAAATCCATTCGGTCGCTAAAAACTTGTATATATTTTTTTTCTTCAAGATTCTCATTATTTATTTGACTTTTTGTGCTAAAAAAAGAACGATAATCTACTCCATATACCGGCTCGTATCTGACTGATAGCGAGTAGGAGCTGTTTTTTTGCAAAAGATGAATTATCGTTTCATGAAGTTTCAAATTAAATTCTTGTAATGAATTAAATTCCGTATGATAATAGGGGTAAAATTCGTTTTCGTAATACTCAAAATAAGGCGAAGAACGATAGGCAGCTTCAAGAGATTTCCAATGAATTTTTTGCCAATTTTCTGTGTTAGATATGCGCACATCTTTTACAAGTTGCTTAGTTCTGCCTTTGAGCACAGGAAGCAAAAGATTCTGTTTTCCATTAGGTCCGGCAATTACGCATCGATTTCTATACGTCTGTTTTGGAAAATTTTCGAACTGCTCAAAAATAATTTCACCATGCTCTAGCATTCTAGAATAATATTCAATTGAGCCCAAATAGAAGAGTGGAAAAAGGTTATTCAATTTGCCTTAATTTAGGGCAAATGTAAAAAAATAGCTTATTTAATAGTGCCACAAATCATGCTCGTAAAAGAATATCTCATTTTTTATTCTCTCTGCCTCAAGAAGGGCGTCTATGCCTGCCGTGTATTCATTAATGAAACGATCGTACACATTATCTTCTTTTATTATATAGCTTGAGAACATTCGTTTTTGGAACATGTCTTCGTATGTTAGTCTTATACCGTTTTGACGATTGAACGCCATGTGTTTTGCAAGTTCGAAACGTAATGCTGGAAAGTAAATCCAAAATAGTGGCATCAGTCCTCTCACTTCACCAGTTTCTTCATCTTTTTTTTCTATCATAGGGCATATTCCTACGATTCTCATATCCATTACAGAACGCTGCTTATCAAAAAACCATTCTTCTTGTATCTCATACATAATAACATCTGCAGAAGTAATTATAGTAGTATCCGGTACTAAGATGGTTTCATCTACTTCAATTAAGTATACTGCTGAACTATCAAACGATTCTATTTTATTTTTCGCCTCTTTAGTTGATAAAGCTAATTCGAATTGATCGTTGTCGCCTAAAGGACCTGGGTCGTATGCGGTAAGAGTTCCATTTGTGAAAAGTCCAACTGATATGACTTCAAACAAACTTTTTCTGTCTGCAATTGGATTAACAGGGTAGTAGTAAGGGTAATTCATTTTTTGTCTCAAATCAATTCGCCGCCATACTTTTTTGCTCCACATAACATCTGCCTCTCTGATACTGGTGTACATAATAGGTGTGCGATTTCCTGTAGAACTTCTTTTATAGGATCCTTGTTGCGGAGGTGGATTAATCACCTGTGCATTTGCCACAGTGAATGAAAATAAATAGAACAGGATCATAGCAGGATGCGCGATGATTTGTGCTTTCATAGCTTAAGGTTTAATGAATAATTGGCGGTTAGAAGGGTATTCAATTATAACGGTGAAGAGCCAATATTTATTTTATTATGCGCTAACCTCTATGAAGTCAACTTGGCTTTTGTAATATAAAAATGCCCCAATAGAATACATCGCTATATCCAAGTAGTCTTGCGTATATTTTTCAGAATATGCAGGTAAAATAAACTCAAATAACACGCTCAAGTATAGCCAGGCAAACAAAATCATACTTTTATTAAGAACCAGTTTAGGAGAATTTCTTGAAATTCGAAGAATAAACAACACTAGGGTTAAAATAATTGGTAAGCATAAAATATCAGCATAATAGTTACGAATTTGATACGGAAGAGTTATGCCTAAATGCTTTATAAAATATCCACTAATGTATATCGTCATGCAAATAATGAAATATGGATTAATAAATAAACTCATACTTATTTAACCTGGACCGGCGGCTGTCATCCACATAAAGAAAGACATTAATGCGACAAAAGATATCCATATAGAATAGATTATAGTGTAGAAAATTCGAACGATCAGGAACCGGGAATGTTTCATTTTATTATGAAACATGTCTATACGATCTAAAGGTTTATTTGCATTTTCTTGCTCTCGATTTTTGCTAGCTAGTTCTCTAATGAGTTGAGGGTCTAATGGCTGTTTACAAATCGTACAATATTTATTACTAGAGTTCCATGTTTTACATTGAGGACATTTTCTTTCCATTTTTTATGCCGCTTGAATCGCTTACGATGGTTCTTGTTTATACTTTTCCGACAAAAAGTTGCGCAGTCTCAAATCTAATTACCTTCACTTTTTGTCCTTTCTCAATATACCCAGTTTCAGCTGTAGCATCGTAAATAGTATCATTAATTTCTACCTTCCCAACAGGCATAAGAACGGTTGTAGTTATTCCTTCTTTTCCAATTAGAGCGAACTCCTTTGTATCAACAGCAATATAACCTTCATCTTTATTTTGAGATGTATTAAGAATTAAGTGATTAAAAGCTGCTGAACCAACTAGTTTAATACCAAAGTAGATAGATAGAGATATAGATAGAATAGTTGAAATGATTACCGTGAATAACGCACTACTTAATTCATCGCCATCTACAGGGCTAAATTCAAACCCAACATTCCCAACTAAGCTTAGTGTTAGTCCTGTTATAACTAAAATAACTCCCAAGATGCCTGCAACTCCAAAACCTGGAATAATAAATACTTCTAACGCAATAAGTGCAAGGCCCAATATGAAAAGTAATATTTCCCAATTTTCAGCTAATCCTTCGAGATAATGTGGAGCAAAATAGAGCAGGGCAGCAGTAATAGAGCCAGCTATAGGAAATCCGATTCCTGGCGACTGCAATTCAAAGTAGATTCCACCAATAATTATCATTATCAATATCCCGCTAAATCCTGAAGAAGTTAGAAAATCAAGTATTGTGTCCATTTCAGATAATTTCTGATATGTTAGTTTGTATTTATTCCCAACTGCTCTTTTTAGAGCTTCATCAATAGATTCTACTTCCGCTTCACAAAAGCCATATTTTATAGCTTCAAGAGTTGTAAAAGTCACTAGCTTACCAACTTCTATTACACCTTCAATCTCGATGCTTTCATCAACCATAGCCTCCGCAATATCTGGGTTTCGTCCATTCGCTTCTGCTTTAGCTCTAATCTTTTTTCTAAAGTACGATTGGTATTTTTCAGCACTTTTTTCCCCTTCTCCATTAACTACTGTTGCAGCGCCAATAGTTGAAGCTGACAACATATATATACTATCACAAGCTAAGGAAATAAATGCTCCTGCAGATGCCGCATTATTTTCAATTAACACATAGACTGGTATTTTGGAACGAAATATTTTTTCGCTGATTGAGTCTGCATATAATACGCTACCGCCATATGTGTTAAGTTCTAAGAATATTAGATCAGCATTTATCTGGTGTGCTTCTTCAATAGCTTTTTTTGATTTTCGCCAAGCGGGTAAATCAATTTCTTCTGCTATTTTAAAAACATAGACACTTTTTTCTTGCGAGATGCAGTTGTAGCTCAAAGAGAAAAGGTGTAAAAGTATAATTGAAAATAATTTTGTTTGCATACCGTATTATTGTAACGCTGGGAAATTACAAATAAATAGGCTACTAGTGACCTATTCTTGCCCGTTTCTTGTGTCTATTAAAAGTGTGCTTCCTGCCCGAGCGGCGAATATTTGCACTTTTTGGTGTTCTTTTAGGTAGATAAGTAACTTTTATTAGAAAAGAAAGATAGCCGTCTTTATATTTAGGGTTTCCTCTTTGCTGGCCCTCTTTTGTCCATCCTGGATTTGTGCCAAAGGAAGGGTCAGACATTGAAGAACTTAAAGCACCTTTATATTGTGTTAATTTATCTCTGCTATAGTAGTTGCCACTAACGTCATCGATATAATCTGTAGTTGTAAATCGATAGGAGAACTCGGTTCCAATCTTTAACTTTTTCGTTATTTTATAAGAGCCACCAAATCCAATGGGAAAAGCTATTGCAACAGGAGAATATAAAGGTCTTTCCCCCGGTATGCCTTGACCTTCTGTGCCTAAAGCTCTTAAAGGAATGCCACCTGATTTAGGATTGTAATAAAATACTCCGATTCCAATGAATAAGTACATGTCCCACTTATTGCCATTAAGACCCTTAGCACCTTTAATGTTGTACAAATGGCCAGGGGAAGGCCTAATTATATAGAATTCATAGTTCCAGGTTAGCTCCCAAATAACAGATTCAAAATTTAGGTTTCGATTGTTTCTATAGATGTTATTGGTAAGCTGATCATTACCAGATATTTTACCGTAAAATAGAGAAATACTTGAGGCGTTGCGTTGATTTAGATTATATCGATATGATCCATAAAAACCATATTTAAATTGAGTCAACTCCATGTCAAACAGGAAGTAATTAATTCCTTTTTCCAAATCTAATCCACCCAAATCTCCATTATAATTAGATACTCCGCCGCCAATGGAGTATTCTTTTCGGTAAGATTTCCAGCTGTTCGCTTCCTGAAAAAATTGTGAGAAACTATCAAAACTGAATGAGAGGAAAAGAAGTAATATAAATAATACTTTTTTCAAAAATTCCGTAAAATATCTAATAAAAATACGATATTATTTCGGGTTTTCAAAGAAGTACTGGATTTCTTTTAGCAGATTTTCATGAGTTAAGTGGTTAGTAGCTAATATTTCTTTTCCAAAAATATAGTCTTCGCCATTATTAAAGTCAGAAACACAACCTCCAGCTTGCTGAACAATAAACGCTCCTGCGGCAACATCCCAAGAACTAAGTCCGTACTCGTAAAAGCCTTCAAATCTGCCACATGCAACATATGCAAGGTCGGTGGCAGCGGAACCTAACCGTCTTATACCCCGTGTGTTTTTAGTGAAGTGGCCCAATAGCTCCAAATAGGGCTCAAGTTTTCCGTAGTCGTAATACGGAAAGCCAGTCGCAAGAAGAGAGTCTTTTAAATTTTCTGTTTTACTTACCGAAATTTCTCTTCCATTTAAAAACGCAGAACTTCCTTCTATAGCGTAAAAACATTCGTCAAAATTGATTTCATATATTACACCTAAGATCATCTTATTGTTTCTCATTAGCCCAATGCTAATCGAAAAACAGGGTATAGAATGTATGAAATTTGTAGTGCCATCTAGTGGGTCGATAATCCAATTGTATAGCTCACCTTTTTTATCATTAGTTCCTTCT
>CAJQPE010000099.1 GCA_905480125.1 uncultured Flavobacteriales bacterium
CTTTATCTAACGACTCTTGCGATTGCATAATAGTTGCAACTGGCTTAAATGCCACATTGAAGTAAATATCTTCGCCATTTGAAATTCCTCCTTGAATTCCGCCAGAGTTATTTGTTTTGGTTGTGACAAGAGTATCTTCAGATTGAAATAAATCGTTGTGCTCACTGCCATTCATGGTTACACCTGAAAAACCAGAACCAAACTCAAAACCTTTTACCGCGTTTATTCCAAGCATAGCTTTACCTATATCTGCATGGAGCTTATCGAAAACAGGTGCACCTATCCCTACAGGCACATTTTGAATCACGCATTTTATACAACCGCCAATTGTATCTCCAACTTTTCTAACCTCCTTTATTCTTGATTCCATAGCTATTGCAATCATTTTGTCTGGACAGCGTACTGGATTTGATTCGATTTTAGAGAAATCAAGCTTTTTATAATCTTTTAGCAATTTAACATCACCAACTTGCGAAACGTAAGCAGTAATTTTAATACCGTAGTGCTCTAATACCAACTTGGCAATTGACCCGCCAACCACTCTGCAAGCCGTTTCACGAGCAGAAGACCTCCCCCCTCCACGATAGTCATGGTTTCCATACTTTTCATGATAAGTGAAATCTGCATGAGATGGCCGAAATGAATCTTTGATATGAGTATAATCTTGACTATTTTGGTTTTGATTTTTTATCAGAAAGCCAATGGACGCTCCAGTAGTTTTCCCTTCAAAAATACCTGAAAGAAATTCAACTTCATCGTCTTCTTTTCTTTGAGTAACTATTGCAGATTGTCCTGGACGCCTTCTTGCCAATTCATTATTAATAAAATCGAGGTCCATTCTAAGCCCACTGGGACAGCCATCAACGATGCCACCTAGCGCCACCCCATGGGATTCACCAAAAGTTGTAAGTCGAAATAGACGCCCAAAAGAATTACTAGCCATAAACAACAAATTTAGAATTTAATCAAGTTAAAATAAGGAAGTTTATAAGTTGTTAAAAATTAAGACTCCAACAAAATGATAATGGTTGTCAGCTCCGTGCTAAATTGAAAAGCTATATTTGGACAAATACTAACGAATGAAGAACTACTTATCGATATTTCTAGTCCTTTTCTCTTTGCATAGCATCAGCCAAATCAATCATTGGGAGACAGTTATTCAAGAAGGTGATCAATGTGAATATCTAATTCCATCAGTTGCATTACAAACTAATTGGAATGATACAACTTTTAACTCTTCTAGCTGGAGTAACGGAATAACTGGCATCGGATACGCAGATGGAGATGACAATACAACTATTACAGCTTCTATATCAGTTTATATTCGTCAAGAATTTATGATTACTGACACTTCTGCAATTGAAAAGGCCATTTTAAATGTTGACTATGATGATGCTTTTGTCGCTTATTTAAATGGAGTTGAAATCGCAAGAGCTAATATTTCGGGAACTCCACCTGCATACAACCAAGGCAGTGATGGACTACACGAAGCATCTCTATATCAAGGCATTGTTCCTGATAATTTTATTATATCAAAACAAACCCTTTCAGGATTGCTCAATCAAGGAAACAATGTGTTAGCTATCCAAGGTCACAACCAAAGTGTGACATCTTCGGATATGAGCGTAATTCCATTTTTTTCTTTGGCAATAAACAATACCTCTAGCGATTACAGTGCTACACCTTTTTGGTTTGCGCCACCATTTGAGTTTGAATCCTCCAACCTACCCATTATTTTAATCAACACCAACGGACAGACCATATACGATGAGCCTAAAATAATGGCCGATTTCGGCATTATACATAATAGTATTGGTAATCCTAATTATTTGACTGACTCAATGAACGAATATTACGGAAAATGTGGAATTGAAATTAGAGGTGAAAGTTCTCAGAGTTTCGCAAAAAAGTCTTATGCGATAGAATTATGGGATGATTCAGGAAACGATATGGACAGTAGTTTTCTTGGATTTACAAGGGAAGAAGACTTTGTTCTGTACGGCCCTTATTCTGATAAATCACTGCTAAACAATGTTTTGGCTATGCATATTGGAGAGGAAACTGGACATTATGCTAGTCAAACCCAATTAACCGAAGTCGTTTTAAACGGGGATTATCAAGGTGTCTATGTTCTTATGGAAAAAATTAAACGAGATAAAGGTCGTGTTGATATTGCTAAGCTTGATTCTATAGATCTTTCTGGAGATCAATTAACTGGCGGCTATATTTTTAGAATAGATAAGGGCGTTTATGACGGTTGGAATTCAAATTTCAACAAATATGGGAGTACAGATCCGCTTTACTTCCAATTTTTCTACCCCGACCAAGATAATATTCAAGCTCAGCAAGCTACTTATATTCAAAATTATATGGACGAATTTGAAGAAGCTGTTGCGTCTCCGACATTTGAAAACTCTTTAGGCAAGCATTATACAGACTACGCAGATTTGAGGTCGTTTGTCGATAATTTTATCATTAACGAACTTAGCAAAAATGTTGATGGGTATCGTCTCAGTACTTATTTCCACAAAGATAAGAACAGTAAAGGAGGCAAAATAACAGCTGGTCCTTATTGGGATTTCAATCTATCCTTTGGCAACGGAGACTATTGCTCTGGAGATGATGTAACCGGTTGGGAATATTACCAATGTTCAGGAAACAGTCCTTTTTGGTGGGATGCCTGGATACAAAATGATACACTTTTTCAAAATGCGTTAAGATGCCGATGGGAAGAACTGAGAGAAGGTTTGCTACATACGGACTCGATTAACAACTATTTAGATTCTTTGGCAAACTACATTGCCGATGCTCAATACCGAAATTTCCAACAATATGATATAATGGGAACGTACGTATGGCCGAATTCAGCTGCATATGCGAATTCGGCTTCTCACAACGAAGTCATTTTCAACATGAAGTCATTTTTGTCTGATCGATCTGATTGGTTAGACAACAATATTCCTGGAATAGCACAATATTGTAATTTATATGAACCAACAGAAGAAACCGCATCAACGGATACGTCAACAAATATTTTGATAGTGAAGAATGCTAATACCCAATTACTCCCTAATCCGAACAATGGCAACTTTCGTATTGTAAGTAATCTAAAAATTTATGAAATAAATGTAATTGACGCCTTAGGGAGAGTTATTTACTGCGCTTCTCCAAACGAGAAATCTGTAACAATACAGCTTCCACTAAACTCCTCCGCGGGGATATATTCTTTAAGTGTACAATATGATAACCAAAAGGAATTCTACAAAATTTTGAAGCAAAATTAAGATTCGAAATATGGACGTAAGCCATCCATAAACCAATCAGGCGCAGCACAAGGTCTTCCTGTTTCCTTCTTAATGAAAACTAGCGTTGTTGAAGCCTCGTTTAATAAATCACAATTTTCGTTATAGATTTCGTAGTCAAACGTAATCCTTGCTCGAGGCAATACCTTAACAATAGTTCTTATAGTTAAATTATCATCATATAAAGCTGGTTTTAAATATTTAACATTATACTCTATTACGGGCAGCATTACACCTGCTTCCTCTAACGCCTTGTATGTTGTACCAATTTTTCGCATTACCTCTACTCTACCAACCTCGCAATAGGCAGCATAATTACCATAATAGACTACTCCCATTTGGTCCGTCTCCGCGTAACGAACTCTTAACTGTATTTCCGCTTCTAACATAAACACAAATAAAATAAAATATAACATCGTTA
>CAJQPE010000100.1 GCA_905480125.1 uncultured Flavobacteriales bacterium
CATCTATCTGCTCGCAATTATCATAAGTTACGTTACTTCTTGAAATTCCATATACCTTATAGTTCGGACTCAAATAATCATATAGATTTTTACCGATAAACCCACTTACCCCTATTAATAATACTTTTTTCATTTTACCAGCACCTCTTCATAATGTCGTATAGCTTTTCCTTCTTTTAAATCAAACACTATTCCTGACCCTTCCAATAAATATTTAAGAATATAAATCACTTCATTATAACCAAACAGCGATCTCATATAAGTTGTGCCCGAATGCCTAGGATTGATTTCAAACATTTTGGGGACTCCATTTTTATCCAGTCTAAGTTGATAATTACAGGATCCATGCGGCTGCAGTTTTTCTGTTATTGCACTTAAATAATCTGTTATCACCGCAGGGAAATCACTTTTATATTCAGATAAATACGTGTTCCCTCCTTTCAATGTTCGTTTAAGCGCCATCGTTGCTTTAACTTCGCCATCCATAGCAATCACGCCACAAGTATATTCCGTCGAATTATCCCCTACACATTCCTGTATAATTGGTCTTTTAGCCAGGTGCAGTGCTTGTTCCATTTCTGATAAAGAATTTACCAAACTAACTCCTATACTTCGTGCGCCAACTCTAGGCTTAACTATTACCGGATAAATTAGTTTAGAGTAATCACAGTTTTCAGGCAAATAAGTTTCGGGATAACTAAGGTCATTATCTTTTAAAAACTGGTATGTACTATACTTGTCATTACCAATTTCAATCACTTTTTCACTGCTTATCACCAGCTGACAACCGGTAACAGATTCAATTCGTTGTTTGTTTTTTGCCAGTATTGGTAATTCAAAATCTACCCCAACAAATAGGACTTCAATTTTTTCGTCTTCAATAATCTTTATCAGTTGTTCGATCCAGATATCCTCCATTCCTTTTTTTAGTAAATCTGGCAAAATATAGTTTTCGTTACACCAAAACGAACCAACTGTTTCTGGAAAATAATCAAAGCCAATCAGTTTATATTCTTTACTATACTTGCTATTAAGTATACATTTGATTAGTGCTTGCCCTATTAGACTTCCTGTCCCCGTTATTCCAATATTATGCATTCAGACGTTTTTTATTTTTGTAATAGTCAATACATTCTTGCGGGTATTCGCTAATTTTCATTTCCTTTATTACCAAATCAACATCAAAAGTAAGATGTCTCAAATCAAATGTATTTGTTTCAGTATTCCAAATAGCATAATTAGCTACATTGATATATTTTCTATTTTGCCCAATACTACCAGGATTTATTAAAATAAATCCATTTATTTCCCTAAAATACTGCTGATGAGAATGACCAATTATTGTATGGTTGTCGATGATTAGTTCTGAATCATGAAAAACATACTGATTGTTTACAGTATGAGTACAATTAAATCCTTTTACTTCTATTTTCTTATTATATGTGCGAATAACATGTTGATTCTTAAAATCAGAAATACATTTTCGAAAAAATAGGCGTACTAAAGGATGCTTAACTTCACATTTATTTTCGATGAAGTATGTTTCGTGGTTCCCCAATATATTTAAACAATTACTTAGGTCGTTTACCATCTCCACACATTCATTACTCCAAGGGCCATAATTTACAACATCACCCAAATTTAGATAACCATCAACCTTTTCACTGGCTAAAACTTTTTCTAACGCGGGTAAATTCCCATGAATATCAGAAAAAATAAGATACTTCATCTTCTTTTTTATATAGCAGTATCCCCAATTCTTGAAAAATTAAATTTGATAAAATTTAACAATACTATTCTTTTATGTTTCGTATAAAACATTGTGTTGGTAAAATTAGTTAAAGAATCATAGCGCCCTTATATTCCTCAAAAATTTAATTATAAATTAGCGTTTGATTTGATTCTTAGATTAACTCATTGAAATTGATGAGGCGTAAGATTTTATTATAGTTGAATCGACATGGTGATTAATGCTTGGGGGTAAATTCGATGTAATTAAGTAGGTAATTATTATTTGGAAGTAAAAATGGATATAGAACTACCTATGGTTTCCCGGAAATTAGTTTTTGCGTGTGTCGTTTTTGATAAAGAAGCAAAAAAAGCTTTTTTAAGGGGCAAGTATCAGATAATTATTGCATTTATTTACAATACATCAATTACTGATTTGAAGGATGTTGAAATACGCTCGGTGCTAAAATACAATATCAGTGGCAGTTGGAATGCTCATATAAATGCCGAAAAAATATTAAATCAAATAGAGAGTCAAAACCCAAAACTATTTAGGTATAAAAATTATAATTTACGAGAGGCTTATCTTAAAATGATTGTATGGGAGGATTATGGAAGAGGCATTTTACGAGAGGCGATTAAAGCGGAATGCGGAAAGGAAACCATAGTCTATCAGTATTTCCCTAGAAATCAATTTTTTATGAAAATAAAAAATATAATATGGATTCTTAGGAATAGATTTAGAAAGAAACAATATACGGGTAAATTAAATTTAAAAAAGTTTAAGCACGATATTACAGTATTGGCGCTCGGTGGGTCTCAGCTAGAATTTTTGAAAAATTTATGTAAAGGATTAGCAGAGTCAAGGGGCCTGAGCATCCATATACTTAATAGTGCTGAAAACGATATAATCGAAATAGGTAAAGAAAACATTGAATTTTCAAATAGTGAAGAAAGCAAACCATTTAGGGTGGAGTTTTTATTACGTTATATATTAAGTAACGTGAAGTACTATCGAATATTAGTTCAACATTATTATCAGTTCGCTAATTTTATCGATGATATTGAGTGTAGAATCGGAAATAACACAAGAGCTTTTGTTTTAAATGCGATGGAGAATAGTTGGCATGGGCATCTTGTATGTGAAATTGCTAAAAAAAATTCCTTACAGAAAATTGTGACTTTTAATACTATGAATGGGGTAAAGTTTGGATCCGCAAATAACGCAAATGTGAAGTTTGATCATTGGTTTGTTTGGTCCAAGGGAATGCGTCAAGTTTTGGAGCAACAATGTAAAATTAATCCAGATACAATGGTTGAAATTGATGATCATTTATCTCAAGATGTAATTACTCGTTATAATTATAAAAACAGTTTATCGATTTCGAAAACTGACCTAAAAGGTAAAAAAGTAGTGTCTATATTTTTGTCAATTCATATATTTCCGGAAACACGCGAGGTACTTCTTGTTGCTGAAATGTTAGTAGAAAAATATAATGCTTATATAATAATTAGAACTCACCCACGATTTGTCGACTATGGAGGGTTGAAAATCATTTTGTCTAAAATACCTAGTGAAAATCTTATGATTATTAATTCGTCAAAACAAAAAAGCAAAGAGTTGTTGTATGATCAAATTTTATTATCTAACGTAGCTATTGTATTTGCTTCTACTGTTGCATACGAGTGCAAATGGTTCAACGTTCCTGCAATCACGTATGAGAAGAACAATAGTTCCGTATTACCAGATTTAGATAAAAAATATATTTCACATGTGAAAAATGAGCACGAACTTATTTCAACAATTTTAGAAATATCGGAAAAAAAGAAAAAATTGGAACCTACACGTGCTGTTGAAAAGTATGTTCAATACATAAATAATCATGTATATGAAAATTAGATTTCATATTAGTTTGTATTCTGAGCTTTTTAAATACCTCTTGTTTAATTATACTTATCTCAGACAAAGGATAAGGGCTTGTCAAGTATACTAATAGATATTTAACCCCGAAGTTTAATAATCTTTAGTGCGTTAAATAATTTTATCACTGGATATATGGGGTCAATTTCAAACCAGCGGAATCCGAAATTAGGACTTGTTCCATCTTTATGATGATTGTTATGATAGGCCTCGCCAAGCATGAGGAAATCGACAGGTAATAGGTTTTTGGATGTGTTTTTTAGCTTAAAATTAGTGTATCCGTATTTATGCGCAAACCAGTTAATTACCGCACCATGAACTGGGCCAGACAAAAAATGAATAGGCAATAGCAAGTACATCCACCAGTGGTCCGCGAAAAAAATATAAAACGCGGTATAAGCAGCCATCCACAATACTCGAATGATCCACTTGTTTGTAATTCGATCAAAACCTTTCCATTCAGGTAAATTAATTTTGAAGCGATCTTCAATTTTTATTTTTTCATAAAAGATATCTCTAAATTCTTCAGCGGAATGCCACATCAATTTCCATAAGTTTTTATCAAACTTAGGAGAGTGGGGGTCTTTTTCGGTATCAGCAAATGCGTGATGCATGCGGTGCATTATTCCATATGTATTTGGGCTTAAATAGGATGATCCTTGAGTGATAAATGACCCAATAAAAAATACTTTTTCCATTCCTTTAGACATAGTAAACATTTGATGTGCAGAATATCTATGATGAAAAAATGATTGAAAAAAAAGTGATAAATACCAATGCGCTATTATGAAAATTAAAATTGTCATTGATATAATGGTAATAATCGAGTTTTATTTTCGATAGTCAATTCAATAAGTTACAAAATTAGTTGAAAAGCAGGAAACCTACAACTATATTATATTTCTGAATCCATTTGGTCGGTAACTACGTAATATCTAGGATCATCGACAGATGTTTCAATAATTTTTTCAAACTTTTGATTTGCTTTTAGTAGTAAAATTTTGCAATCTGGACTGAGGTGGGTAAGTTTCACCTCTTTACCTAGATCTAGGTATTTGTTGGTAATGCACCTTAAGGCTTCAATTCCCGAATGGTCGTTTACACGAGACTCGATAAAATCGATTTCAATTTTATTAGGGTCGTTTTTTGCATCGAATTTTGCATTGAAATTCTGCACAGATCCAAAGAAAAGAGGTCCCCAAATTTCATAAATTTTAGTGCCATCTTTGTTAATATGTTTCCTTGCACGAATCATAGTTGCATTTTTCCATGCAAACACTACTGTGGAAATGAGAACCCCCGAAATAACTGCAATAGCTAAGTCCTGCCAAACAGTAATTGCAGAAACTGCAATTAGAACAAAAGCATCTGATACGGGAATTTTGGTTAAGATTCTAAAACTACTCCAAGCAAACGTCCCAACTACAACCATAAACATTACTCCGACTAATGCTGCTATTGGGATTTGCTCAATTAGGGGAGCCCCAAATAAAACAAAGCAAAGTAGAGCGATTGCAGCAACAATTCCAGAAAGCCTTCCTCGGCCACCTGAATTTACGTTGATAATCGATTGTCCAATCATTGCACAACCTCCCATGCCACCAAATAATCCGTTAAGAATATTTGCACCACCCTGGGCTATACATTCTCGATTTCCACTACCACGCGATTCAGTCATTTCATCAATAAGGTTAAGTGTCATTAACGATTCTATTAAGCCGACAGCTGCTAAAAGGGCCGCGGTTGAAAGAATGAGTCCCCAGTTGCCTTCTAAAGTGCCTAAAAATCCAAATAATTGGGTTTGAAAGGTCGGAAATCCTCCTTCTAAGCCACCACCACCTCCATCTTTAATAAATGAGCCAACTGTGCTGACATCGACACCTCCAAAAATTGTGATTGCAGCAACAACGATAATTGCGGTTAGTGCCGCAGGAATTTTTTTCGTGATTTTTGGCAGGCCATACATAATTAGCATTGTGATGGCAATTAATCCCAACGTAATTATCATTTCTTTACTTCCAAAAAATGATGAAATCCATAATCCCATATTTGACCAAAATGATACTTCAGCGTGGAGAAATTTAGGAAGCATTTCTAACTGAGACAAGAAAATAACTATTGCTAAACCATTTACAAAACCCATCATAACAGGGTGGGGTATAAGACGAACAAATTTCCCTAGTTTGAATACTCCTGCTAGAATTTGAATTGCTCCTACGAATAACAAAGTGATAAATAACCATTGGAGACCCAGATTTTCGATTGGCGTATCAAGGCCAATGCCGACTTCGTTTCCTTTTTGAATCATATGCATCATTACTACTGCCATGGCTCCTGTAGCGCCTGAAATCATTCCTGGACGCCCTCCAAAAATGGCAGTAACTAAGCCCATCATAAATGCCCCATATAAGCCAACTAAAGGATCTATGCCTGCGACAAATGAAAAGGCTACTGCTTCTGGAACCAGAGCTAATGCAACGGTGAGCCCAGATAAAATATCATCTTTGGGCTTAAACGTGAAATTGTTGAATATTTTTTTCATTCCTAGCTTTTAAAACAAGGCGCGAAAGTACTGCTTTAGAATATGATGAGTAGTTAAAGAATAACTAATTTAGACGTAGAGCTTGAATTATGCTACCAATACTAAATTAATATTTTGAAAATGAGATGTTTACATGCCATTTTCTTCATCCTAATTTTTATTTAATATAATTTAGACAAGAGGTTCGGCTAATCTCCACAACCACAATCGTATATTTCTGGCTCTAGTCGAGAAAAGAGTCGTTTTGGTAGCACCCAACGTTTAACATCTTGTTCAAAATTAATTGCCCCAGGTATAGTCGTATATTCCTTTTCGAATTTAAAGCCCAGCTTAGCTAATGTTCTGTTGGGAGCTATGTTTAGAGCATAAGGTTCACAAATAATTTGTTCTAAATTAAGGTTATCAAAGAACCAGGGTAATGATATTTTTAATAATTCGTAACCTATTCCTTTGTGTCTGTATCGAGCATTCCACAAATGAAGGTGCATTGTAGCTTTTTTTCCAAAGGTGATATTATTAAGGTTACAGTGTCCAACGGGCATTTTGTCTATTAACCAAATTAGCGCATACGATTTTTTCTTCTCATACGGCAAGCTAATTTGCTTTTTAAGTATCTGAGTAAAATCTTGTCGTTGCTGTATTTTGGCTAAATCAACACCCATTTCAGATAGGTACTGATCACTAGCGTTAAACCAATAATCGCTAACTAACTTAATGTCGTTGATTGTTATTTCGCGTACGGTTAAATAATTTTCTTCCACTTCTGTGATGTTAAACGAATATAACAAATAGTCTTAAGAGTGGCTTGCTCTTTTAATCACTATTCTTCGTGCCAACCTTTTTTCCATTCGTAAAAAGCAAATATCGGAATTGCCAAATATTCGATAGCGATTAACCATAAGTTTTCATAGTAATTCGAGTGGGAATAAGCGAAGTAACTCAATGGAATCAATAGCGACCAAACTAAAGGAAATCGCCATTTCCAAAAGGCTGTAAAAGCAACTAATGTGGTTACGTACCAGGGGTGAATAATTGTAGCCATGCCAAAATAGAGTAGTAATGCTATACTCATTTTTTGTAGGAGAGATTTAGTTGTTACAATTTTTTCACGAAAAGCAATAAACAGAATTATAAATGCTACGATGATAGACATAACCGGTCCCACTGTTTGAATAATATTCCAACCTTTTGCGCAAAACCCAAGCCAACGAACGATATAAAAAATACTCGCGTTAAATTCAAATTTTCGGAAGTATAAATCAATACTTTGAAAGAAGTTTAGAAATATTTCTTCGTAAAAAAAAGGTGCAAAAAACAAGGATGTTAATAGGGCAATAGACCCAAAATATAATACACTTGTTTTAAGCCCTAATCGTTTAATTAGAAACGGTAAAAACATCAGAGGAAGTAGTTTAGTGCAAATTGCAAATGACATTGCAACTGCAGATAGAATTATTTTTTTTTTGGCAAGTAGCCAAACGGTAAGCAATAAGAAAAAGATCATTAACCCTTCAAAATGAGCGTTACCGGTGAGTTCAATTATTACTAGCGGATTAAGTGCATAAATCGCGATATACTTTGCGTTAATTGTAAATTGTTTAAAAAGCTTTAAAAGGATAGCTATACTTCCACATTCGGCTAAAAAGATAAAGCACTTCATAACAATAGCAGAAGAATAAATATCGTTTGGGAATAGCCAAACGCTAGAAGCAAAAATATACTGGAGAATAGGGGGGTAAACGGTGTAATATTCATTTGAATTTAATTGGCTATAAAGCTCGTGATTTAAGCCAAGAATTTTATTTTTTGATTCTAAATACCACGATGGCATATGCAAAAAAGGATTTTCCCCGATTACGTTAAGTCTTCCGTCCCAAACAAAACGAAAAACATCATCAGATAGGTTGGGAAAAGCAAAGAGAACGAGTAGTCTAAACAAAACACCAAGACCAATAATTAATAATACTTTTTCGTCCCAAAAATTGTGTAATAACCAGTAGATTATGAACAAGCCAACAATTATTCCAATTAAAGGGTAGAATTGATTACGTGATAATTCATACATTATGAAGTAATATCCTAAAAAAGAAGATATTATTAGTGCCCAAAGTAGTATGTTCTTTAGCAAATTCATGATCGAAATTAGTAACAAAAATAGTTGATTGATTTTCCTGAACATCAGGAGGATATAAAATCTTATCAATTACTAAATGATATTTTAAGAATAGCTAATGGGCGCGTTCTATTTATTCATGCGTAATTTTTACTTTTTTTTAGTAAAACGAGAAAGTCTCTTTATTCTAGGTAGATTACTTTAGAATTTTTTTGCAGTTCCATTTGAATTAAGGAAAATAAACAAGATATTTAATTCTCACTTAATTATTTCTTTACCATCTGGATGTTTAGCAAAACGACCTTTTTCGCGCGGGTGAACGGGGTCAGTTTTTGGCCAAGGCCAGCCGCCAAAGCCTGTTTGTTGATAGTCAGAAAAAGCTTCTTGAATTTCTTCGCGAGTGTTCATAACAAAAGGGCCATTTTGTACCACTGGTTCTCCAATCGGTTTACCTTGTAATATGAGTATAAAGCTCTTTTTAGCACCACTTTCTAGGCTAATTTCCACATCAGCTTTTACATCAGCTGCGTGATATTCTTTAATAAAAGATCCGTTAATACTAAGCTGTGCCCCTTGAAAAAAGTAAATGGTTCGATTAATACCTGAAGATGCTTTGGGTAAATTAAAAGTTGCCCCAGCATCCATTTGGATATTCCAGATTGCAACTTCGTTATTTGGGTTTGCTGCCCAAGAATTTGGCGTTGGGCTTGGGGCTATGTCATTTTCAATTTTACCTGCCACAACTTCAACTAGAGTTTTTTTATTGTTTGCATCTTTAAATGTATGCTTTGGTATGTTTTCTCCCCAAAGCATTTTATATTTTGGTTCAGCAAATTTATTTACTTTCGGAAGGTTTAGCCATATCTGGAACAATTCCATTGGGTTTTCTTCATCTTTTTTTATACAAGGAAACATTTCCGCATGCTGAACGCCCTTTCCTGCAGTCATCCATTGAACATCGCCATCACCATATCTTCCTGAGCCTCCCAACGAATCCGTATGGTCGACCATACCTTTACGAACTACTGTAACTGTTTCAAATCCTCTATGTGGATGCCCAGGAAAGCCAGAAACAGCTGTGCCGTGGTACATGCGATAGCCATTCTTAATTTCAAAATCATTGCCAATTCTTCTGCCTTCTAAGCTATCATCAGGTCCAAGCTTGTCGTTTCCTTTTGGGAAAAAATCTTCATGATGCACACAAAATAAAAACGGATCTTGTGTTTCCCATTGAAAGCCTAAAGGCTTAATACTTTTTATTACTAATTCTTCCATGTTTTTTTCCGCACTTGCGGCTAAACTGTTCTTGCCTGCTAAAACCGCACCAGTGGTTGCTGCTGCAACTTTTTGAATAAAGTTTCTTCGGCTATTATTTTTACTCATGATAAATTAATTTAAAGTAAAATTAATAAATATGATGTTAGGTTTGAAATCTTATTTCACCTCAGCGGTAATTGAAATTACCTTTTTACCGTCTTTCGTATTAAGAAGTAATTCGATTGATTCGTGCTGCATCCCTTTTTTACCAGCAGCATCAAATTCAACTTCAATTTCTGCTGTTTCATTTGGGGGAATAGGAGTGAAAGGTGCTTTTATTCTAGTACATCCGCAAAAAGTTTCAGCATGAGAAATAATTAAGTCAGCGTTTCCAATGTTTTTCAGCTTAAATGTGTGTGTCACTTTTTCTCTTTCTTTAATTTTGCCAAAGTCAAACACTTCAGAATCGAATTTTACTTTCGGATTTTCAACAGAATCTATACCGGATTGGTGAACCGAAATTATTTCAATTTTTCTTTCCAGGGCAGCATTTCTTGAATATACAGAATTACGTTGGTCGTGAAAATTATCACTTACGATATCAGCAGCTTTATATTCACCAAAAGGGATTTTAATAAAATCTAATTTGCCAGCATCTGGCGATAAATGTTTGATATATGGAAGATATATACCATCTTGATATTCAGACAAATAATTAATTAAACTTGAAACTCTTCTTAAGGTTAGCTTTACATTGTAGTCGGTCTTAGCTAATGGGCTTGCATGACCCCTGATGGTTAACTCTATGTGCTGCCCTTTTTGTAATTCTTCGAGTAATAGTTCCGAAAATAATTCTAAGTCTTCCACCCCTTCATCTACATAATCTAAAAAGAAATTATCGATGTCTTCAATTGCTTTTGTTGAATCTATTCCTTTTAGTCCTTCAGCATATTCCATTTTGTACTTTGGTGTCAATTCTGAATATGCGGTATAGGTGGTCATGTAATTTAAATCGGTAGTGGTCTTTCTCGTTTTTGGGTTAGGCTCATCGTTATGAAAGTAAAGGGTAACGGGTAGGTATTTATTTAACTCCTCGAGAGTTTCATATTCACGTTTGGGATTTGCAGCAAGTGTTTCATCCATGGGGGATTTGAATTCGTAGATGTCGTTACAGCATGTTTCAGATTTATCGGAGAATGACCCAACCCGATTAGATGTGAGGAGGCCTTTATTTGAATTGCGGTTATAGCTGTAATACATGTCGTTGGCTGGCGAGTTGTATGGCAGACCAATGTTATGTGGCTTTTTAGGTTTGTACGCACCTTCTGCTTTAAAAATATCCATTCCCCCTAGGCCGTAGTGCCATGGAGAACTAAAGTATAGCATGTTTTCTTCACTATCGTAGTAAGGAGATATTTCATCATCCAAAGAATTTACATTTTTACCTAGGTTTTTTACTTTGATACGCTTCCCGTTAAGTTCTGCATACCAGAGGTCTAGTCCGCCTTTGCCTCTATCTCGATTAGAAACGAAATATAGTATTTCTTTGTTTTTGATTTGCGCGAAGAATGGTTGTGTATTATTTGAGCCAATTAAGTTTATTTCAGGCCCAAGTTCTTTAGCAGTCGTCCACTTGCCTTTTAACTTTTCAGAAGAGTAAATTTTACAATTGAATTCGTCATCACAAACAGAAAAGTAAAAAGTGTTTCCGTCAGGTGTAAAGCTGCCATTAGCTGCGTGCTTACTAGGTTTATTAATCACTGTATCTAGCAGACTAGGGGCACTCCAAGAATTTCCTTCCCGATTGCTTTGAAAAAGATGAATGTAGTAATCGTTATCTTCTATAGATAGATTATCTTTGATTTTAGAGCTTTTAAGCGATGATATTAAAATGGATGAGTCATTGACTATAATTGCATTGAAATCACTGCCTGCAGAGTTTAAATTCTCTCCAGCGTTGTTTAGAAGAACATCTGCAGTATCTAGAATTAGCTTTTGGGCAAAGGCACATGCTTTTACTTCGTTTTTTGCTTTCTTGCTGAAATAGCTAGATTTATTAGGGTATGATTTATAAAACTTCTGAAAATTATGTCTTGCATCTTGATAATGACCATTATTTTTTTGCATAGATGCCAGCCAAAATAGGCTTTCTGGATATTTTTTAGTTTCGGTAGAATTATGAACTTGCTGGTATTGCTTTTCTGACTCCATATAATTATTTGATAATCTCAGGGATTCTCCATATTTAAAGCGTATTCCTGTATTTGTAGAATCAAGTTTCAGCGATTTTTTGAAATAGATTGAAGCGCCATAATAATCTTGCTCGTCAAGAGCCTGTTGAGCATACTTTGATAATTGTTTAGGTGACTGCGCACGAACAAAAGGAAGATAAACGGTGAAAGATAAAAGAAATATTAGTGTTAAGGGTTTCACCTTGCAAATAGCATGTTTTTTATCTTGGTTGAATGAGGCTTTGGCACTCGTTATTATTTCTTGATTACTTTTCACTTTATCTAGCTACTAAATATAATTCGGGCATTGTTTGTACTTTATTCTTTTAGGTGGCTTGGGTTGTATAATGTAAATAACAGCTATTTCTAAGCCGCCACGTCCATTGCTTGCAGGTCGTAAGTTAGATAAGTTGATGTCATAGCTTACTCCTAAATGCCATGCGTTGTAATCCATGCCAGCTGAAAAGAACCCTGCATCTTGCGTTCTGCCCCATAACCCAATATAAATAGCTTGATAGTTGAATTGGTTTTTTGTCATAATATACCTAAGCGATGCACCAATATCAAATTCTTTGAATTTTCCTTGAGACATAAACAAATAACTGGGAATTATATCGAACTTCTCAGAAAGGTTAATTGTTGCTCTTGCATGAAAGTTGAATCGCCTATCTAAACGAATGCTATTGTCGCCCTGAAATGATTGTTTTGGTTTAGTAATGTTGTATAGGCTAATACCTCCATCGATAGTTTTGCTGTCGCTAAGCTTATAAGTGAAAGCGATACCTGCGTTAATATTTGCATAAAGATGACTTGTTTCAGTAAAGTTTTCTCCGAAATCTAATTCCGCATCATAGTATACCCCGTTGTATTGATTGTCGAATGATAAATCGTCATAATTTATACTTTGTTGAGTTACTCCAACTTGCATTCCTGGTGTAATAAATAGAGTAGAATCTGAGTTGATTGGCAGGCGATAAGAACACGCTAAATTTACTTGAAGTGTATTTAGTTTAGACCAGCCATCTCGGTCGTTGTAGATTGACAAGCCCGCCCCAATTCCTGACTTAATAAAGTTATTTGCGTCAGTCGAGATTCCAATTGTTTGGTAAGGCACTGCATCCGGTGAGATAGATGCCCATTGCTGTCTTTGATTGCCAATAAATCTAAATTGCCCATCGAATGCGCCTACTAATCCCGGGTTTAAGTTCATCGGTGAAGAATTGAATTGAGATAGATGCAGGTCTTGACTTGAACACGAAAGATGGAGGTTGAAAGTTGAAATAATCAATAGAAATAAACCGATAGAATGGGCGATACTAACAGGTTTGATTCTTTTCTCTTTTCTCTTTTCTCTTTTCACTTATCTAATTACGGTAATATTCCCTTTCTCAAAATACTCTTGTTCGTCAATACAAAGAACTCTTAGATAGTAGACATAAACTGCAGGATCAACATCCATGCCCTTGTATGTTGCATCCCATCCAACTTTTTGATCTGTTGTTTCGAATACTTTTTCTCCCCAGCGGTCGAAAATTTCAAGATTCAATTCTTTGATTGTTGAACCCCGAACATGAAGAATGTCGTTTTCTCCGTCACCATTCGGTGTGAAAGCTCTCGGAATAAATACATAAGGGTTTTCGCAAATGACCTCGTAAACAGTAATTATTATTGAGGTATCGAAGACACAAAAACCAGTTAAATCTGAAATCGTTAATGTGTATTCTTGTGTTTCAAGAGGCGATGCAGTTGGATTGGCGCTATTGTCGCTTAACGATTCTCCAGGAACCCAATTATAATTATAATTTCCATCGGGATTAGCATGAAGAACAGTTGATGTGTTAAGCAAAATGCTATCGCTATCGGCAGTAATAAATATATTCCCGAAAGAGAAACTCGATTGGTTTATTGTAACTGTTTCCATGGTCAGACAACCATTTAGGTCAGAAATTGACACGTTGTATGTGCCTGGACACATCCCCGTAAGTGAGTTGGTAATTTCTCCTGATTGCCAAAGGTAGCTATATGGACTTGTTCCACCCATTACACTTGATAACGCATTTCCATTGCATATCTCTGAGCATGATGGGGCATTAGAACTAGATGAAGAGATTAGTTCATTGGGCTCACTTATTATAACAGTAGTTTGCGTTATGCATCCTTGAGTGTCAGTTGATGTGATTATGTATATGCCCACACACAAACCTGATGCAGTTGGTGAGGTCTGATTAGCAACATCATTCCATAAATAGGTATAAGGGCTAGAGCCCCCAGCTGCAATAACAGTTGCAGCACCTAAACAATCATTGTAGCATGGGTTATTGACTTGAAAACTAGAAATAGAAGAAAGAGAATCTGGGTTAGTAATAGAGACAGATGTATAAGCGTTACATCCATAATAGTCGGTAATGGTCGCATCATAAACCCCAACACATAGATTTATAGCCGTTGCCGAAGTTTGATTTTGAGGATCATTCCAAAGATAAGAATAAGGGCTAGTGCCTCCATTACCAAGAGTAGAGGCGAGTGCATTACAACTGTCAATACAGGTTGGGATTGTGCTATTTGCTAATGATAAAATGATATTGGAAGTATCTTCTATTAATACTGTAGTTAGATTTACACAACCTATTGAATCATTTATTATTACAGAATAGTTGCCACTACATAAATTAGTTGCTATTGCAGCTGTTTGGGAGAAGGGGTCGCTCCAAATATACGTGTATGGGCTCATCCCGCCCAGGGGGGTTGCAGTAGCTGTTCCGATGCAAGAATCGCAAAGCGTTGCTGTTGAATCAGCAATCATAACTCCAACTGAATTTAGGCTAACCAAAATTGAGTCTAATGCCATACATCCATTTATATCTGTTACAATGACTGTGTAAAGAGTATTTACTGTTGGTGTAGCTGAAGGATTTGCTGCATTCTGATTATTCACTGTAAACGAGTTGTCCCAATTGAAAGCTGTGCTAGATGGTCCAGTAGGAGATCCTCCAAGTGTAGCATTATCGCCTTCGCAAATAATAGTGTCACTGCCTGCTTCAGCAAACGGAACAGGGTGAACAACTATGGTGAGGTATGCAGTATCAGTAAGTTGACATATAGAGTCAGTTACTGAGAGCTTAACTAAATAATTACCGGGATTGGAGTAAATTCTTACTGGGCTAAATATTTGCGAAGTAGTATCGCCATTACCAAAATCCCATAAATAGCTTTCTGATGCAGAGCTTGAATTAACAAAATTTACGGTGTATGGCGCGCAGCCTTCCACATCAGCTGTAGTAAATTCAGCATTTGGTAATATTTGAAAATCCATTTTGAATACACCATTGTTGCAATTACTACTTAAATTGTTATTCGACCATGCGTTTGTTGTAGTGGGGAAATCATCATTTCCACTACATCCAGCGCAAACGGATTGGTAAATAACACCGTTCTTATCAAACCGACTAGTGCCACCATCAACATGTTCTTGACTAGTCCCGCCACCGAAATAGGTGGCATATAGTAATGTGTCAATATCTCTTTTGAATACGATTAGGTAAAAATCAAAACCATCAGGTGCATTTGGAAACAACGCATCGCTTGTAATAGGCATGCCACTCATAGGTGTACCTTGCAGGATGTTTGCGCCCCATCCAGAAACATATACATTTTGACAATGATCAACTAGAAACGCTGACGGTGAAATATTGATATCTGTTCCATCTCCGAAAGCTGTAGAGTATATAATCGAGTCTAAATCATTATTGAGTTTTGAAACGAATTGACCTCCATTAGCATTGTAATAGTTTACATTTATAATAGGCATGGAACCAGCCGTTTGCCCAATTACATAGATGTCTTGAAATCGGTCTAGCTCTAGAAAGTAAGTTTGGTCGTAATCCCCGGTTCCGTAATATGTAGCACTGACAATCGAGCCACCGGTATTGTTAATTTTTGCAATAAACCCGTCAACTTTACCACCATTATAGTTTTCAGAAATTACCCCAGTAGTGGTTGGGAAATCAGTTGAAACAGTGCCTCCAGCAACATAAACATTATTTGAGGTGTCTACTTTTACTGAGTAGCCAGCATCTTTATCGCTTCCGCCAAGATAAGAGCTCCATGTTAAAGATGCAAGGTCGCTAGAAAGCTTAAAAATAACACCGTCTTGGTTGCCTTGATAAGTCGGCTGGAATCCACCCAAAATGGGGAAATCAGCCGAACGAGTTACAGATGCTATGTAAACATTACTTTGGGAGTCAAGTATAATCTCCCCTCTAAACTGGTCTCCATAATTATGAGTTAGTGAATCGTAGAGAGCAACAGCATTGTATGTTCCTCCGCTTACAGCATAGTTAATTCCATCATTGGCAGATCCCCCCATATAGGTGGCGCCTAGCAGAGCTGTGCCGTCTTCACTTAACTTGGCTACATAAATATCAGTTCCTGCGTTAAAAACTGTTCCGTTGAAAGTAAATTGAGCTGCAGTGCCCCCTCCAAATGAATTGTCATACGAATTACTAAGCATCGGAAAGTCATTCGAACTCGTAACGCCAAATAAATATAATTCATCATTGTTATTAGCAATTAGGCTATGCACAGTTTCGGTTCCATCTGACGTTGTTCCTCCGCCAATATATGTTGAGTATATCAGTGTGGCACCTGTTGAATCATACTTCGTAATTACAATGTCAGTTATTCCATACGTTGTTCCATTTGGATTCGAAGTAACATCATATGCGCCTGCCGAAGTTGGGTAGCCTTGGTCGAAAACTGTGCCCCCAGATATTAGATTTCCGTGGCTATCATAGGTTGCTGTCATTCCGAAGTTGTCAGCAGTTGAGCCAGAGTAGCTTGCGAAGATAAGTATAGGATCAATAATTAATTCATGTAAAATGTCATAACCATTTGAAAAAAAGAATGTTATTTTATTTTTTTTTAGTTTAAACTCGCAATCGACTTCAGCTTTTTTACCATCGATTATCTGGTAAGCATAGGGTTGTTGTTCAATTAAAGAGCCTACTGAAGTGGAGACAAATAACTTGCCATTTTCTAATTTTATGTTATCTGCACCAGTGTATTCAATTTCGATTTCATTTGGTTTCCCTCCTGGATGAACAACAACATCATATTTCAAATTGAATGATGAGGTGTATAATTGCAAATCAATATTATCGTATAAATTTTGATAGGTTATTTTCTCAAAACTATGGACATTAGAAGCCCATTTTTTAGCATCACGGCCTTTAATGTAATTGTAATAATTTGAACTAGAGTGTTCATTTAGAAAAGAAGGGTATTTATTGCTCCCGTTAAAATGGACCTTAACAACGTGTCCGTTAAGGTCAAAATTAGTAGAATCAATTTGAAGTGTTGGATCAGCGTGCAATGCCCTTAACTTAAAAAGTTTTTCAGTATTTTGAAAATCATAGGTAAAACCTTGGTTTTCTAGGTATAAAAACCCGTTGGGTAGAGCAGTTTTATAACGTACTTGTTTGTTCCACTGACCTTTGTTTTCTTTAAACTGGTATGAACTATCTCCATGTGCAAACAAGATTGTTGTCATCAAGCCTAAACAAGCTGCAAAAAGTGAATTTTTAATTATCATTATAAGTTTATAAAAATACAAAATTCTTCAAAGCTGCAATGGATGCTCAATAATCATTGGCAATTCGAGTGATTTTATAAGGAAATCGTATCGAGTAGCAATAATTAGTGTTATGATAGTATTCTCGTTAAAAAGTTCTATGGAATTTTACTTGAAATGGTATTTTTTTAAAATCAGATCTGGAATCAGTTAAAACTAAAAGTGAAGACCTGTCCCCTTTTTGTTATCTTGCATTCTATTGTAAAGTGCCGATTGGATAAAGCAGAATTAGATAGGGAATTAAAAGCGATAGATCTTGCCAAAAAGGACATTGACGCCTTTGGTTATATCTACGATAAGTACTTCAAGCAAATATTCTTGTTTATTCTTAAACGAGTTTCTGATAAAGAATTGTCTGGTGATTTAACTTCTCAAGTTTTTATTAAAGCATTAGAGAATATTGGTAAGTATGAGTATAGAGGTTTTCCTTTTTCATCATGGTTGTATCGTATAGCCGTAAATGAAGTAAACCAACATTACAGAAAAGCAGCTAAACATGTTGAGGTTGAAATTACTGAAAATGAGTTGGGAGTAATTTTAGATGATGCTGAAGTTGAGAGCAATCAAGATCATCGAGATCTATTGGTAAAAATATTAAATGAGCTTCCGCAAGAAATGACGCAGTTAATTGATCTTCGGTTTTTTGAGCGAAAATCGTTTCGAGAAATTGGAGAAATATTTGGAATAACTGAGGACAATGCGAAGGTTAAGCTATACAGAGTGCTCAAGAAGATGAAAAAAATGGTTACTTTGAAAATAGGTAATAGCAAATGAAAAAGTACAAGCTAAATAAAGACGAACGAGATATAACTATTCAAGAAATTGAGCAGTTTAAAAACTTTAAGAAGTTTAAGGCTAATTATGAAGATGTGGTTCGAAATCGACATAAATTACCACTATACAAAAACAAAAAAATGTTGTTGGCAATATTGATGATTTTACTGATAATTTGGTTACTGATGCGATCAGATAAAAAAGAGCTAAAAATTAAACCTGCATCGAATATAGAGCAAATAGATTGAGACAAGAATGAAAAATTTGAGAATGAAATTTTTGATTTGGTTTGGTCTCATGATATTGAGTCTTTTATTATTAATATTGTTGAAGGTGCCCTTGATGAGTTTAGCAGGTAATTATTTGATTAGCATTGATGAGCTTCAAAAATCGGATGTGATATTTGTACTAGGTGGCAGTTCTTTTGATCGTGGTAACGCTGCTGCTGAGCTATATAAAGCCGGCTATGCTTCTAAAATTGTTTGTTTGGGGAAGAATATCCCATTTGTATTTAAAGCAATAGACAAGAACTATTCTGAGGCTAAAGTCTCTAAGATAAACATTGTAAGAAATAATAATGTTAAAAAACGAGATGTTGATTTGCTGGAAATAGGAACAAGTACCAAAGAAGAATCGGAAGCGATTGCAAAATATTGTGCTGAGAAGAAACTCAAGCGTGTGATTTTAATCTCAGATAAATTTCATACTAGAAGAATTAGGGGGATTTTTGAGCCACTTTTCGATGAACTTGAAACGGATTTAATTATTCATGGAACGAGCAGCACTCGTTATGATGAAGCAGAATGGTGGAAGAAAGAGGAGGGATTAATTATGGTAAATAACGAATATGTAAAGCTTCTTTATTACGGGTTGAAATACTGAGGTTATCCTGTTAGCAGGAAACAACGATAGTAAATTTACTACATTAATGCGGTTTCTTTAGTAATTTTTTTAACTCTTTCAATTCTTCAACCTTATCAGAATACCCCAATTTTTGGTAAGAGTAAATTAGGTTGTTGAGCACACGTTGCATGATTTCAACATTGCTGCATGGTAGGTAATACTCCGGTTTAGGTTCTATATCAAGTTGTTTTAGAAAATCATCTACCTCACGTTTGCTAAAAACTGCACCGCGGCTAAATGGGTTCACATAAAATAGAACTTTAATGTCGCCATCTGGTCTCAGATCAATCATAAAATCATCTCGATATGCCAATATAAAATGCTTGGGTAGGTTGACGCCAATTAAAGGTATGCCATGCTTTTGAGCAATAATAGAGTAAAGGATAGATAAAGAAATTGGGTTTCCTTTTTTGCTATCTAATACTTCATTAATAAAAGAGTTTTGCGGTGAATGAAAGCTTTTAACATTGCTTGAGTATCCATGAACTTCGAAAAGAATGTGATTAATTATTCGAACTTTCTCCAATGCAGTTAGAGCTTCGTTAAGTTCTAGCCAAATGTCTTTCTCAATTTTTTCAATTTTTTCATAAATTCGATTCTCATCAAGATCAGGGTATTGATATTGAGCAACTAAAATCATTCCTTTTAGCAGATCATGCGTGCCATTAATGCCCCAGTTAGAAAGGCGTTCTTTTACTTGTTCGAATTGAATGGTGTGGATAATGTTTTCTATTCTATCTTGAAAAGAAATACCCCATGATTCATGCTCCCATGCTGACTCCAAGTAAGGAATAACTTCTTCACCCATAGAAACAAGCTTGGTTTCTATTTGAGTATAAATCTTTTCATCTGGGTCGTCCAGCAGGCGAATAAGTGCTTGTATTTCCGAATTTTCCATTAAGACTATACGTTATTCAAATTGGTTAGTTTTGCCGTTTTTAATTCCTTTTCGTTTCTTTTTTCCATCTTTCTTAGCCGTCTCTTTTTGAGCAGCCTCTAGTTTCATTCGCTCCTGATATTTTTGAGCTGCCTTAACCGATAACTTTTGCTTATTATCATAGGCTACGATGAAAGGTCCTGGAATACCTAGATCTTTAAGCTTCGATTTTTTGTATAAGGCATCACTATATAGCGACCAATGACCAACTTGAAGCAGCGTTAGTCCGTTATCCTCAACTTCTAGTATGTTGTCTACTTTAAGATAGATTTGGGCCAGTTCAGCAGGTATAGAATCTTTAAAAGCACCAATCTGAACTCGATATTCGACATCGCCTGTGATATGTGTTTTGAACGACATATTGTCAACGATAATTACTTCGTTAGAAAAACGTTTTTGCTCGTTAACGTCCACAATAAAGGCGTCTTGATATCCTGTTGCCTTTATAACTTCCAGTAATGATTTTGCTTGACTTTTTGTGCTAAAATGGCCGACAACGTAGCGCAATGTGCCTTCTTTGTCTAAAAATGCTTCAACATTTTTTAGGTTATCGAATTCTTCTCTAATAGGCACTAAATCTTTAAAGGCCCCTACTTGAACTCCATATAAAGGTTGCATTACTGAGTAAGTAATGGGCTTTGTTATCACACTTTCTTTTCTTTTTTTATTTCTAAGAATTGCTTTGTTTTTTTCACAATCAATCATAAACTGTTCGATGTTGTTTAAGAAAAATGAGTTTCCAGTAAAGTCGGTATTATATTTTAAAAACTCACTTTTTGCCCATCGAGCTTTTTCACAATATCCGTTCTGACTATAAGCTTTAGTTAGGTAGTACCAAGCAAAAATTGGAGCTCTAGTTTCGTTATATGGAATATATTTATACTCCTCAATAATGCTGTCTTTAGCAAATTCTAAGTGCTTAATTGATTGTTCAGTGATTATACTTTGTTCAGTGTAACAAACGCCCATTAAATAGTTTGTGTAATGATTTGTGGAGTCAATCTTGTAAAGTTCCTTCAGAAGGATATAAGCTTCTCCTGTTCTGCCTTGACCCAATTTGTCTCGCACAGTATTAAATTTTTTCTCATACACTTTATTGTATTTATTGCCAAACGCAGAGGCGGAAATTAGGCATATTACTAAAATAATGTTGAACATCTTCATTACATTACCAAAAATAGTTTCAAGAGGTGTTTGGAAGTGCGTGAGTTATTGAAATTATAAACCAAGCGGTGTTAATGGCTTATTTAATTTGGCAGGAGAGCATTTTTTTATCTTCAATAAAACCTTCAAGCAAATCATTTGGACTAACGGGGCCAACGCCTGCAGGAGTTCCTGTATAAATTAAGTCCCCAATTTTAAGAGTCATAAATTTAGAAACATATGAAATAATCTCGTTAAAAGAAAAAATCATGTCACCGGTATTTCCTTTCTGCTTTGTTATACCATTTTGGGAAAGAGAAAAGCTAATATTTGCCAGATTTGAAAATTCGCTTTTTTTAACCAATTCTCCCAGTGGAGCAGCGCCATCAAAACCCTTGGCTTTCTCCCAAGGATGACCTCTTTCTTTACATTGTTGTTGAATGTCTCTAGCCGTAAAGTCAATCCCTAAACCGATTTCTTCGAAATATTTATGTGCAAATCGAGCTTCAATATGCCTGCCAACTCTATTAATTTTAAGAACAATTTCTAATTCATAGTGAACATCTTTGGTGAATTCAGGAATAAAAAAAGGATTATTCTTGGGAAGTATTGCGGAGTCCGGTTTTAAAAAATATAAAGGTTCTTTAGGCAGAGGGTTATCAAGCTCTTTTGCATGTTCAGCGTAATTTCTACCAATACAGATTATCTTCATCACTCAATTCTTTGTTTAATATCTGATAGTACTTTTTTAGTGTACAATGGAAAGTCACCATTCATCATCCAGCCATAGTAGCCAGGCTCGTTTAATAAAATCTCTTCTACGGATCGACCTTTGTTTTTTCCAAAGTTGAAAACGGCAATTCCGTCCTCATTTTCTACGATTCGCCCCATTAAGTCTAGATTTTTATGAAAAGTGGAAAATGTAGCTAAGTCATCTATATCATTAACTAAGTCTTTATATCTAATAATTTGTGCATCAAGAATCTCGAAAGTAGCAACAGTATCAGCTTCAGCACTATGAGCGTTTTCTAAAGTTTTGTCGCAGTAAAATTTATAAGCAGCTTCGAGTGTTCTTTTTTCCATTTTGTGAAAAATAGTTTGCACGTCAATAATTTTTCTTGTTTCGATATCAAATTCATGTCCTGATCTCAAAATCTCCTCCATAAACAATGGTACATCGAATCGATTGCAGTTAAAACCAGATAAGTCGCAATTATCAAGGAATTTGATGATTTCTGGCGCTAATTCTTTAAATGTGGGTTGATTCGAAATGTCGGCCTCATAAATCCCGTGTACTTCAGATGATTCTTTGCTAATCGGTATGGTTGGGTTGATAAGTCTTGTTAGAGAATCTTTGTTTCCATCAGGTTGAACTCTTAGAATAGATATTTCAACAATTCTATCAGTCGCAACATTAATGCCCGTCGTTTCTAGGTCGAAACAAGCTATAGGTCTAGTTAGCTTAATATTCACGTTAATTGGTTTTTTTGAGAATTATTTCTTTAGCCATCATTGGATTTTTTTCTATATCAGTAATAGTGAGGTTAAATTCCTCAACATGATATTTCATTCCATCAGCTTCTACATGTAAGTAAAATTTCCCAACAGGAACAATAAGTAAATAGCTTCCAGTATTTGTGTTATATCTTCCGACTATATCATCATATTGGTCATACATGGAAACAAAGCCATCTTTACATTCTTCACCCGTATCACTTATCAAGTTAAGTTTAACTATTGCTTGAGGAAGATTGTCGTGAAGAGTAATTCTATAAATATCTAAATCTCCTTCACCACCTTTCTTCACAGCGGAAATGTAAGCATGATGACCGTCTTCGGTAAATGAGATTACTCGCTCATCCTCAGGAGTATTGATTGGGTAGCCAATGTTTTTGGGATTAGACCATTTGTTATTATTAGGATTCCATTCTGCTGAAAATATGTCATAACCCCCAATATTTTCATGTCCTTCAGAACAGAAGTATAGGGTTTGATCGTCGATCGAATGCGTCGGAAAGTCTTCGTTAAATTCAGTATTAATATTTGGACCTAAATTTTGAGGCAAAGCCCATTCGCCTGAAGGAAGTTTTCGAGTCATGTATAAGTCTAAACCGCCATAACCACCATCCATCTCGCTTGAAAAGAAAAGTAAGCTTTCGTCATGGGAGATACAAGCAGCAGATTCCAATTTTTTTGTGTTAACATGATCGCCTAATTTTTCAGGTTCTCCAAAAGATTTTATTTTTCTATGTGATTTATAGATGTT
>CAJQPE010000101.1 GCA_905480125.1 uncultured Flavobacteriales bacterium
GTTCTTGGATGTGGTGCATTGTTTCCCATCCACATATAAGAACCTCCATCTATTGAAGCATCGCAAGGATTAGAATAATCAGCGGTAATATTAGTGTTCCATCCAGTACCAGCTGTTCCATTATCAAAATCGTTATTTAAAATGTAATTGAAAGTACCTTGACCATCCGCAAAAAGATCAACATCTCCCCCATTACAATCTAATGATGGCGGAATATAACATCCAATATTAGCAACCCAACCTGAATACTGAACAGAAAAATCAGAATCCCAATTGAAGTATAAGCAACCACTACTTGAAATGACATTTCCCGGGGAAGGGTCTGCACCATCTCCAGTATAGAGAAGTTGTCCTGTAGCATCAATTCCATCATAAATAGATAGATAATCACAGCATCCTTCCAGGTCCCATGTTGTAAAGTCAAAAACAATTTGCGAATTAGGGTCAGGATCATTTGAGCAGAACGTCATTGTGTAAAGATCGCTAACACCATAATTTCCAGCAGGTCCACCTGGATCATAAAAAGTTCCTCCACAAGTGTTTATTGTACCTCCTGTACTAACAAGATAATCTGGCCCACCCGGATAACTAACTACACCAGTTCCGGCCAAAGCATAAGTTATATCAACATTACATGGTATTGGGCATAGTGATGGACAATCTCCACCACAATCAATAGAAGTTTCATTGCCACTGAGAACATTATCATAACAGTGGCAAGGAACACAGGGTCCACCGCAATCAATTCCTGTTTCACCAGGATCTTGGACTCCGTTTCCACAAGTCAAACAAGCGCCACAATTAGGTCCACCGCAGTCGACCGCAGTTTCACCTTGGTTTTGAATTCCATCAGAGCAAGTGAGACAATCAATGTCAGCTTCCCAACCAGAGGATACTCCAGCGCCATTTTCAACAAACTCCACAGTTAAACATCCTGTAGTTCCAGAAGCATAAATAGTTCCTGGATTTGTGCTTCCTGAAAATAATGGAGTTCCTGTATTGGTATTGTCGTCGTAAATTGTAATAATATCTCCTCCACTCATTCCCCATGACGTAAAATCTAGTTCAATTGCATCGCCACTAGGTGAGCAAAATGTCATTAAGTTGTTATCCCCTGGATTATAGTTTCCGGAACCACCACCGTCAAAAAATGTTCCGTTGCAAATGTTTACTGTTCCACCTTCACAGATATAATATTCATTAGCACCACTTGGAGGACACCCAACAGCGCAAGTGACAGATAATGTAGCATTAATATTATTGGGAGAACAAAAGAATTCGTCCAACATTATTTCTACCGCTCCAGTGAATGTTGCTACCCAAACAATGGTAGATTGTGCACCACAGTCATCATCATTATAAGCAAGTGAGGCTCCGCCACCAGCAGGATAAAGAGTTAATTCTGTATCAAAAGTAGAACCACAAGTTGTCCAGGTATAAGTGTTGCCTGCTACAACATTTGTTGTAACATATTCTCCACCAGTGATTGTGTTAGTAAAAGAGCTACTTACTCCATCACATACAGCAGGATCTAAGGTTAGGCCAGTATTTACATTGTCATAGCCACATTGTCCGAAAGCACTTTCGCTAAGTAATAGAATTGCTAAAATAACAAATGAAACGATGCTAATTGGTAATCTCAAAATGAACTTTTTATTGTTATTTATTTTCATGCTACAATTATTTTACAACAAAATTTGCCAGATTAAATGACGAAAGGGGCGGATAATTCTTTTTACAATCCTTGTCCGTAAACTTGGAGAAAATTCTTAATTCATGTGTGCAATCCATTTTGCAACTTCCTTCTATTGATTCATTCGGTTTTAGTGTTAATTTCATATGATACTCATCAGGATATTCACAAGTGAAACATTTTTTATCGTGAATTGACTCTAAATCCCAAGATATATATTTACTTCTATCAGGCGAATTATTAGTTAGCTTTAAAAGAACAAGTTCTTTATCATATCCATGCGATGGGCTACAGGGAGCATATTTATAATACACATCAACTCCGCTTTCTTGCTGAAGTATCGTCCAACTAGACGGTTTACTTTGTGAAAAACCCGAATGGCTAACAATAGATAATAAGCAAATAAAAATTACTAATCTCATAATGTGTTTTTTGGAATATGTTTACTGGAAAACAAAATTTTGTTAAATATACTTAAAGACGTTAGAAAAATGAAATGGTTGCTTAAAAATTTGGTAATTGTAACATTAATAATTGCGGCCCATTGACTTAAATTGATACAATAATTTGGATAGTCTTTTTAGTGCGATTTGTGTGTTAAATTATAATTTTTTTATAATTCAAACGTTTAATTTTGTCTTATCAGTTTGTGTTTTTTTATTTTAAATACATCTTGCTTTAAGATAGTTGATTGCAACAATTAGAATAATGACAATTCAAGAGGTTATTTAATTAAGTACTCAACATTTTGAAGGTTATGTGGCAAAAAGAATCGTGACATTAATGTATTGCGGAGGTAGCAAGTTAGTTGAAATTATTTCAACGACCAATCAGCTTTACTAAATAATTAGTCATTTAGGAATAACAAAACCTTTATGATATTAAGCTATATCAGAGCAGGTTATTTAGAGTTGAGCTTTAACCTCTAATAAAAAATCTTTAATATTTTCTAAAGACTTAATAACTTCAAAATTGTTAATAGTGTCCTCTTTATTTCCTTTTAGTTTTTGTTTAGCGCCTTCAAGGGTGAAGCCTCTCTCTTTAACTAAATGAAAGATAATGTGAAAATTATCCACGTCTTGTTTGGTAAACATTCGATTACCTTTTTTATTTTTCTTAGGCTTAATTATATCAAACTCTTTTTCCCAAAAACGAATTAATGATGTGTTGACATCAAACATCTTTGACACTTCTCCAATAGAATGGTAGAGTTTCGTTATTTCTTTAGCTTTATACGGCATTCTATTTTTTTCACAACTCCAAATCTAAGAAGTTTAATTAAATAGAAAAGAAAATCCAGAAGTTGATTAATCGAAAGATTGATTTGTTGCAGCCGAAAGCTCTAGCATTTTATCATATTCTTCAGGAGAAAGGTCGTTAAAATAGTAATTAACTGGGTTTAGTTTTTTTCCATTTTTATGAACTTCATAATGCAGGTGCGGTGCAGTAGATGTTCCTGTATTTCCAATATATCCAATAACTTCACCACGTTTAATTTTTTGACCAACACGTACGTTGAATTTGCTCATGTGAGCATAGTAAGTTTCGTAACCATAACCGTGGTTTATTACAACATGTTTTCCATATCCCTTTTGATATTTAACTAATTTAACTACGCCGTTTCCAGTGGCATATATTTCTGTGCCAATTGTAGCACTAAAATCCATACCCCAGTGCATCATTTCAGTTTTGTATACAGGATGAATTCGTTTTCCATATCCAGAAGCCATACGTTTTAAGTCCTTGTTAGCGACAGGCTGAACGGCAGGGATGGAAGCCAGCATTAGTTCTTTTTGCATAGCCATGTCATAAACATCGTCAAATGATTTTGATTGCACATAAATTCTCTTTTCAAGTTGGTCTAGTCTTTTAGTCGTTTCAACTACAAGCTTCGTATTATCATAGCCTTCAAGGTGTCTATAGCGGTTAACGCCTCCACGGCCTGATTTTCTGAAGTTACTAGGAATTGGTTCTGCCTCAAAAATTACACGATAAATATTATCGTCACGATATTGAACATCCTCCATAACTTCTTGCATTTCAATAACTCGCTTATTTAGCAAATTGTATTGAAGTTTTAACTGCGAAAGTTCTCTGTTTTGTTCCCTTTCTTTTGGTGATGCAAGATAGTTTTGACTAACAAACCAAGTAATTCCAGCAAAAAATATTCCTGAGACAATCAACGACATAACTCCTACCAGTCTGTCTTTGGTAGTTTTTTCTACCTTTTCGTACGACAGTGTTTGTGTATTGTATTTGTACTTTATGCCCATAAAATTCGCTGCAAATTTAATGATTTAGGTTAATTTCGCCAAACTTCAATTTTAAACTGATATTAAGTCGCTAAAATGGAATGGACATCAAATAAAATTAGAAAAACATTTTTAGATTTTTACAAAAGTAAGGGGCATCAAATTGTTGCTTCTGCACCTATGGTTGTCAAGGACGATCCAACCTTGATGTTCATTAACGCTGGTATGAATCAGTTCAAGGAATACTTTTTAGGAGACAGCGAACCAACGAATGTTAGAGTATCTGACACACAAAAATGTCTTCGTGTTTCAGGTAAACACAATGATTTAGAGGAAGTTGGTGTAGATACTTATCACCATACAATGTTCGAAATGTTGGGTAATTGGTCGTTTGGTGATTATTTTAAGAAGGAGGCAATAGAATGGGCTTGGGAGTTATTGACTGAGGTATATAAACTAGACAAGGACAGAATATATATTTCTGTATTTGCTGGAGATAAAAATGATAATCTTGATTTAGATAAGGAGGCTAAACATATTTGGAAAGGCTTTATTGATGCAAACCGAATTTTAGAATGTGATCGAAAAGATAATTTCTGGGAAATGGGAGAGACGGGACCGTGTGGACCTTGTTCCGAAATACATATTGATTTGCGTGCTGACGAAGAAAGAGCTAAAATTGATGGTAAATCATTAGTTAACGGAGATCATCCGCAAGTAGTGGAAATTTGGAACCTTGTTTTTATTCAGTATAATCGAAAAGCCAATGGTGAATTGGTTGATTTGCCAAATAAACATATCGATACGGGCATGGGGTTCGAACGTTTGACTATGGCCTTGCAAGGAAAGAAATCGAATTATGATACGGATATATTTATGCCTTTAATCGATAAGGTCGTTGGTATTTCAGGAAAAACTTACGGAGCAACGGATTCAAAACAAGATATAGCAATTCGAGTTATAGCGGACCACGTTAGAGCAATTTCATTTTCAATTGCAGACGGACAATTGCCATCAAATACTGGAGCTGGATACGTAATACGAAGAATTTTAAGAAGAGCTATTCGATATGGATATAGCTTTTTAGATTTGAATGAGCCCTTCGTGAACAAGTTGGTAGAAGTTTTAGTCGCCGAAATGGGTAACCAATTTCCTGAGATTAAGTCGCAACAGACGTTAATAACTAAAGTGATATTAGAAGAAGAGGAGTCTTTTTTAAGAACCCTGGAGAAAGGAATTTCAAGATTCGAAAATTATGCAGCTAAAAACCAAGACAAAAAAATTGAGGGCAAATTTGCTTTCGAGCTTTACGATACTTTTGGTTTTCCAATTGATTTAACAGAGCTGCTTGCGTCTGAAAAAGGATTGCATGTAGATATGCAAGAGTTCTTCAATGCGTTACAACAGCAAAAAGATAGATCAAGAGCAGCAACCGTAATTAAGACTGATGATTGGGTAACAGTATTTGAAGATGAGTGTGAAGAGTTTATTGGATATGACCAATTAGAGGCGAGTATTAAGATTACCCGTTATCGCAAGGCAATAATAAAAGGAAAGGAGCAATATCAACTAGTATTTAATTTTACGCCATTTTATGCAGAAGGTGGGGGGCAGGTTGGTGATACTGGCTATCTTGAAAGTAACGATGAGAAACTTTATGTTGTTGATACCAAAAAGGAGAATAACGTAATTGTTCATTTTACCGAGGAATTACCAAAGGACGTTAATAAAAAGTTTAAGGCAGTTGTAAATGCTGATGCTCGTGAATTAGCAGAAAGTAATCACTCAGCTACACATTTGTTGCATGAAGCTTTGCAAGAGGTTTTAGGAAGTCACGTTGAGCAAAAGGGATCGTTAGTAAACGATAAGCACCTAAGGTTTGATTTCTCTCATTTTCAAAAAGTGACAGATGAAGAGATTAAACAAATTGAAAAAACTGTAAACAATCGCATTCGCAAAAATATTGCTCTTGAAGAAATACGAAATGCACCTATTGAGCAAGCAAAAGAAATGGGGGCAATGGCTCTTTTTGGTGAGAAATATGGTGATTTAGTTCGTGTTATTAAGTTTGGCTCTTCTATAGAGTTATGCGGTGGAACGCATGTTAATTCTACTGCAAATATTGGGTTGTTCAAAATCTCTCACGAAAATGCTATTGCAGCGGGTATTCGAAGAATAGAAGCAATTACTAATAGAACGGCTGAAACTTTTGTAACGAATCAGTTAGAAGAACTTCAAGCTATTAAAGGTCTTTTAAAAAGTCCAAAGAATGTGCAAGCGGCGATAAAAGATTTGTTGGGAAAAAATTCTCAACTAGCTAAGCAAATTGATGCGTTAAATAAAGATAAAGCCAAAGGTGCTAAGATTGATCTTATAAACGAAGCGATTGAGATTAATGGTATTCAGTTTATTGGAAAAGAGCTGGATCTGGACAGCGCATCTATTAAAGATATAGCTTTCGATTTAAAAGGAAAGAACGACAACCTTTTTGTAATACTTGGCAATAAGGTAAATGGAAAAGCAACGTTAACAATTGCCATATCTGATAACCTTGTGAAAGAGAAGGGAATGCACGCGGGAAATTTAATTCGCGAGCTAGCTAAAGAAATTGGTGGCGGTGGCGGCGGGCAATCCGCTATTGCAACTGCAGGAGGTAAAAATCCAGATGGTATAAATGCTGCGATTGAAAAGGCGAAGGTGCTGTTAGATAGTTAGTTCCTAACAAAGACTTTTCCAGAGTACACCTTTTCCGTACCTTTTACATGATAGATGTAAATGCCTTTATTCAAATCAGTTGCATTCAAGATGGAGGAACTATTGACTTTTCCAGTATTGATTAAACGGCCAGATAAATCGTAAATCTCTAGAATATAATCATCGGAAGGGCAATAATTACTTGAAAGTAATTGAATTGTGCTCCGAGTAGTGAATAATTCTATTTCGCAATCTTTTGCTTCTGAAATTCCTGTATCCCAATTTGATAAAACTATGGTATCTGTATATAAATCAGATCCACAATCGTTGAATGAAACAAGTGAAATAACATAAGTGCCGACCCCATTATACATTACCGTTGGAATCAAATCAGTTGAACTTGTGCCGTCACCAAAATTCCAACTTATAGAGTCTTCCAATTGTGTGTTTGCAGTAAAAGTGAATATGAGTAGGTTATTTGGGTCTTGAGAATAACTGAAATCAGAAACAGGCAAGGGACAGGTTATATCTAACGATTGGCAGTTGGTATCTGTTCCACAGCTATTATATGTGTAAAGACAAATGGTATACGTTCCCACGGAATCGAAAGAAATATTTTGATTTTCTGCCGTATCAGTTACGCCATTTCCAAAATCCCAAAGTAGGCTATCGTAATTGGTTGATGTATTTGTAAATTCAACTTCTAAGTTGCTGGTGCTGTATGAGAATTGCGAAATGGGAGCAGTGCATTCAACAGAAATAATATTACAGATAGAATCTGATTCCCCGCAATTGTCTGCAGCAAATAAACATACATTGTAGCTTCCACCATTAGCGTAAAGGTGATTTGGACTTGCGGTATTACTTGTATTTCCATCTCCAAAATTCCACAAGTAGCTAACGGCATTGGAGCTCGTTTCTGTAAAGTTTGCAGAAAGGTTATTCGTGTTAGAACTGAAATCTGCCACTGGGCCATAAGCTCCAACATTCCAATTCGCAAGATTGTCGAACGCAATTCTTTTTGCAGCAACTTTTATACTATCGGCATCAGCTTGGCTCAAAGTATAATTATAAGTAAGTAAAGTTGGGTCTTTTTCAAATATAATGGAGTAAAAGCAACACGCTGCTGCATATGAACCCATTTGTGAGGGATGGCTTCCATCAGATGAGTATAAAGCCATAGCTGGCCAGTTGGTTCTAATGTAGTTCCAAACAGCGCCAACAGGTGAAACTATTGCGTCATTATCATCTGCCATTAATTTGTAATTTTGAGCTAATATGCTATCCATACCTTGATAGGTGCAAACAGCTGGCCAAAGGCCGCAGTTACTGGCGTCCCCATTCTCTCTACCCCATGTCATAAAGAATAAAGGCATCGAGCATTCGTTGTTTGATTTTATGGAGTCTACTAATATTGTTGCGTAAGGAAATACTTCAGCGTTCACCTGAAAATCTGACCAAGAGGGTTCCTGGCTTTGCGCTTGAAGAACAACGTAATCCCAGTCATCGCTGCTAATTTTGTTAAGTGTTGTAGTATTAACTGCGTGGTTAAGAAATCGGAAGCCTCCGGGGGTATTGGAGTCATAATCAATTGTGTCGCCAACGGAATTAGCAGCGGCATTGATTAAATAAGGTAAAGAGTTAGACGCTGTGTAGCTATTACCGAGGAAAAGTACTTTTTTTCTGCTCTGTGCATCAGAGTGGAATATTCCAACTAGAATTGCAACGATAGACACGATAAGCTTTTTCATGATTCAATAAATTTGTCTGTCAAAAGTATTAATCAATTAACAATTTCAAGATTATAATTTGAACCAAGATTGGATTGCTGCTCTTAACCAAAGCTTAATGAAACTTGATCAAAAGGCGAACTTTGAATAAATCAAAGGATTTAACTGGCTGATGCATATAGAAAGCTCCATTTTGCTGCATTATTTGTATGGTTAATGTGCTTCTTTAATTGACCCTGAGCCAGAAATGTCTTGCGTGATTTTAGGGGTTCCTTTGTAGCGAATTTCACCTGCGCCAGAAATTTCTATGTCCAATATTTTCTTTGCGTTAACGTCCGCACTGCCGGCACCGCTAATATCAATAAACATATTTTTTGCGCTTAGTTTGAAAGCTTCAATTTCACAGGCTCCCCTTGCTTCAATTTCTACATTTTCTGCTTTTCCAGAAAGGACAGATTCACTGGCACCGCTAATTTCTAGGTTAAGCCTTTTTACATTAACGTTTAATTGTATTTCAGTTGCACCGCTTGCATCAATGGTAAGATAATCGGTTTTAATTTTACCTTCTGTCTCTAACTGAACAGCACCAGATAAATTAATATTATCTACATCTGGCATTGTTAGATATATATTGAGCTCTTCTGATTCCACAATATAGGCTGCGGTATTGACTTTAATGGTGTTTTTTTCTAATGATACATCAATATACTCGTGCAAATTTTCGTCCGTTTCAATTACCAACTCAGAATTTTTACCTTGTTTAATATAGACAATAAATTGACCGCTAATATCTATGTTTGTCTTGTTACCAATTTTGTGTTTTTCTTTGGTCACTGTTCCGTTTCCTTTGACATGCGGGCCACAAGAGTTCAATATTAATACAATGACAATTGTGCCTATTGCTCCAATTAATTTCTTCATTTTATGTAATTTATTTTTATAAGTCATTTTCATTGCATCCAATGCATTCAAACCCACGGTCTGTCATTGTCCATATTTTATTTACCATATCTCTATCTAAGGAGTTTGTATAATTATGAATGTCATAGATTATTCTCAACATATTTTCGCTAAAATAAATTGATTTTCCTCTAGGAACATATATTGTTATTTTAATTTGTTGCCCGCGTATACTTGAGCTAAGATCTGTTGTGAGATATTGGTCGAAAGTAATTTTATCACCATTTATCTTATAATTGTACGTTATATCTTTGGCATATTCAGCAGCACGAGATTTAGTTTTACCTCGACTAGATTTTAATACTTCAATTTTAAAACTGTCTTGGTCGGCCTGTTCAATGTTGAGTTCTACGCTTCCGTTGTAGATGATATTATCATCAATTTCGAGTAGCTCGGTAATTTCTCCCCGGTTTCTATGCCTTTTTCTATTAGACATATCTGAAAAATCTTTTGACACGTATAAGTTAAGAGTGTCTCCAACCGATGAGTTTAACGAAACAATTTCAGCGTGTTCATTTTTGCTCATAAATTCGTAACTCAATTTATACCCTGAATAGCACAATAACATTATCCCGATTATCCAAAGAGAAGTCACTGCGATACCTAATCCTTTTATTTCTTGTTTTACACCTAGAACTAATTTAATTCCTCCATAAATAACTGCGATGGCGGGGATTCCAATAAATAAGGAAAATCCAATAACAGCCAGTATGGACAGTCCTTCCGTTCCAAAAATTAAAGTAATAATTTGTGGTATAGAAAATGATGATGCCCCATCTGTTAACCATGATAAAAAATGGTCGCTAGAATCTAAGAATGAAAAAAAAACAGGCATTAATGTGATAACTCCAAAAATGATTAATCCAACTCCAATAATTTTACCAAATGCCTTAATGATAGCCTTTAGTATTGTTGTTGTAAAGTCAAAAAACCTAAGAATAAAGTTTCTTGCTCTTCTGTTATCTATGTGTTGTCTCCAATTGGTTGTACTATCGGAAAATTTGTTTTTTAGGTTATCCATTTCATCTTCTATAGCTTTACCAATATTATCGATGTTTACTGGTTCGCCTTTCATCTCTAGCTTTTCTGAAGTTGATTTAGCTTCTGGTATAATTACCCATAAAAGAAAGTAGAACACGAATCCGGTTCCTCCAAAAAAGAACAGCCCTGCAAAAATTAGTCTCAACCAAATTGGATCGAAACCAAAATAGTAACCAACACCGGAGCAAACACCCCCTAAAACATTCCCGTCTTTGTCTCTAAAAAGTCTTTTGGAATGATACTTTTCATTATTGTTGTTTGGTTCTTGTTGTTTCGTTTTTTGCTGTTCTTGTTCTGAATTCTTCTGTTCTTCATCAATAAAATCTTCAGGTTTGCCCATAATGGTCATCATTTCTTCTACGTGAAGAATAGAAATGACCTGAAATTTTGCGTCTATTTTTTCATGGAACATTTCAGCTATTCTAGCTTCTATGTCCGCAATAATTTCTTCTTGCCCATCAGATTTTCTGAAGTAGCCTTTTATCTTACTAAGATATTTTTGCAATGCTGCATAAGCATCTTCATCTATAGTGAATACAATGCCGCTAATATTTACTGTTACTGTCTTTTTCATGCTATCGAGATTTGCTTATTTCTATTTTGATGATTTGATTTTGTTCACCGCTTTTTCTAATTCGCTCCATGTTCCCGATAGTTCGGTTAAGGATCTTTTGCCGATTTCGGTGAGTGAGTAATATTTTCTAGGAGGCCCAGATTTCGATTCTTCCCATCTATAGGTTAATAGTCCAAAGTTTTTCAACCTAGTAAGAAGTGGGTATAGCGTGCCTTCTACAACAATCATCTTAGCTTCTTTTAGCTCCGTAATTATATCAGAAGGGTAAGCCTCTCCTTTTTCTAAGACACATAGAATGCAGAATTCCAATACTCCTTTCCGCATTTGAGCCTTTGTGTTTTCAATTTTTGTATCCATTTCATAGTACTTTATAAAGCAAAGATATATATAAAAAAAGGTACTATGCAAAACATAGTACTAAAAAAATCAATAAATATAATTAAAAACTTGATTTACAGAGTAGTAATGTAGTATATTTTTTTTGAAAACATCCGAAATAACATCTTGAATTGGTACTTTTTACAGTTATAAACATGTAACGAACCTTTACAAGAGCAGATAATCTATAGAAAATGAACCACTATAGTTGAGGTTCTTATACTTTGTAAAAAGCAGAGTAGAGAGGAGGAGGAACGTTGTCGGGAAAATAAGGTAAAAAGTTGTTTACACAATATCTGTGTCGTTAAACATATTATTCATAAACCCCCTCCGTTGTCGCATGTGGGATCTGTAGAAGTTATTTTTACCAGTATTGAAAAAGAGGTGGCAAATAAAAACAAGTATTGCTATGATAAGTAATCCGATTGCAAGCGCCATGATAAGTGTGTTTATTGCGTTAATCTATTAAAATACGCTGTTAATCGAAAAAAGTTGCACAATAATCGAAAAAAATGGAATTTTGTGTAAAGATAATTTGTATGCTAAAGCACAATTTTGATGAGTATTTTCAATATTACGAAAAGCTTGTAGAGAATATGAAGTTACTAGATGCGCTAGTGGTTATTAATGAAAGAACTAAGACAATTGTTGACAATATAGAAGTTTCTGGAGATTATAAATATGCTCATAACAAGTGGTCAGTGAAGCAGTTGTTATGTCATTTGATTGATGCTGAGCGTATATTTTGTAATAGAGCACTTCGCTTTGCTAGAAATGATAATACTGATTTGCCGGGATACAACCATGATGAATATGTGCAATTTGATAATTCTAGTAATCGTACTGTTTCGGATATTTTAACTGAATATCAGTCGGTTAGGCATTCGAGTATATGTCTTTTTCAAAGTTTTACTGATGACATGTTATCAAAATCAGGAATGGCGAACGGGAATCTCTTATCGGTTAAAAGCATTGGAAAAATTATTGCTGGTCATGAAAAGCATCACATAAATATTTTGACTGAAAAGTATTTGAATCAGTAGTTTAAGATTACTTAACTTTGAATGAGCTATGTCGAAGGAAATAGATTTTATGTCTAAAAAAAAACCTCTCTACCCTGTTAAGGAAAGGTTAAAGGAGTATTTGATAAATAACAGACGTGAGAACTCAATTCCTATATTATATGAAGATCTTGTGCGTTACACTAACTCATTTCCGCTTTATGATAAAAATGATAAAGATACTTTATGGGAGATTGCTATGTACGATTCTTTTTTGTTTGAGGAACTTGAGCGTGGTCTGACTTATATTTACGCTTTACTAAAAACAGAAGGCGATACATCGGTTAGTGATCATTTAGCTGTGGATCGAATCGACTATTGTTCTTTCGGAAATACTAATCCGTTTAGAGTTAAAATAATAAATAAATTAAATGATAACTACGATTACTTTTATGTAAAAAAGGTCGATGCGTCAAGAGTTTATGGTTTAGAACTAGAGCATATACTTTCACCAAATCGAATTAATTATATAGTTGATAAACAAACTTTAATCGAGGAACATATAGCTGGAATACCAGGTGATATGTTTATTAATGAATACCTTAATTCTCCGACATTAAATGAAGTCAGAATTGCCAAGGAATTCGTTAAATTCAATGAGCGATGCTTTGTTCGGTTATTAGGCGACATGCGGTCTTATAATTATGTTGTCGATATTACACCTGATTTTGATAATGAGCAATATCGAGTTAGAGCAATAGACTTTGATCAACAATCATTTGAAGGAAAGCGGACATTATATTTTCCACAATATTACAAGGAGAATAACGCAGTGGTTGATTTATGTATTAAGCTACTTCCACAAAATACAGTAGAACAATATAAACTTGAAGAACGAACTTTAATTAGAGGGAGAGCAATATTAGCTCGCTATCGCTTAAAGGAAATAATGGATATAATGAAATCAGATGTAATCTCTTCACCCAAAAAAATAGCTCAATTAAAAAGGGAACTTAACCTATATCATCAAACATCTAAATTTGAAAAGTGCAATTCAATGGGAGACATCGTTAGGCTAAACATAGCTTTGACTTTGACCTTAAAAGAAACTAATTAAATTTGCCATCGATTATATTTGCCAATAATAATGGTAACAAAAAAATCTATTTGGTTAATGATTGTTCAGGCAAAGCCGCGTTCTAATATTGTTAAGTAATTTGTTCGCTTCGTTGAAATTAAGTTTTTATGCAAAAGCGGAAAAATAAAGTTAGTTATAGCTGTTAAGCAGTTAAAAATTTTACATTTATTGCCTATATAACTTTATGGAATTTAAGCCGAAATTGCCAATAGCATGTTTATTACGCCATTTTTTTTGGGTATTCAAAGGTGGTATGAATGCTAAATTACAATCATTGGGACATGAATCTTTGATAGAACATGGTGGTGCTTTCATGAGATTGGGAAAGGCGGAGGTAGATCTATAAAATGAATTTGCGGTATTTCTAGAAAAGGACAAATCAACAACGCCAGGTTTAATTGACCTCATGAAGAAGCCTCTAGCAGTTGTGAGATTGCTCTTTTCAGAAGATAGGAGAATTAAAATAATTTACAGAACGAATAAAGGAAAAGAGGTAGGGTAAGATTTACTTAATTGTGTTAAGAAAACTATTATATAATCATCTAAGGATGTTACTTCTACTCTTGATGAGATAGCTAAAAAAAGGCTAAAAAATAGATTTGAAAATTTAGAAAAATGTAATAATAGCATTTAAATCTACCTCATGCGGATAAGTATACTTTTGGAGTAGGTTGCAAATACAACTAACATTATGAAAGAGATAATTAGAATTGTTTTATTGGTAGTGCTTATCGCTGGTACAACGTTCGCTGCGAGTAAATTTATTATGAGCTTTAAAAAGCTTCCCGAGATTAATGAGCTTGTAGAAAGTATAAAATTGGTTAAAATAAGAACCGTAAAACTTGACACAAACATTTTATCCATACCTATTTATGGCAATCTAAAATCATTAAATGAAATAGATATTTTTCCTGAAGTTGGCGGGAGATTAATGAATGATGATTTTAGAGAGGGGAATTCTTATTCTAAGGGTGATGTAATTGCGGTATTTGACAATAATGAACTTGCCAGTAATATTAAAAGCCAGAAAAGTAATTTGCTTAATCAAACTGCAAAATTGGTTACTGATATGAAATTTGATTTCCCTAAAGTAGTAAATGATTGGGAAACGTTTTTGAATAACATTGATTTCGATTCTAGATTGCCTGAACTACCAAAAATTAGTGACCTAAAGCTGAAGAAATATCTTGCTGGAAAAAGTATTTATAGCACCTATTTTTCAATTCAAGCTCAAGAGGATCGGTTATCAAAATATACCATTATAGCACCTTTCGATGGAACTTTAATTGAAGCGTTGATGAAGCCCGGAACCGTTGCCCGTGCTGGTCAGAAAATGGGTAAATTTATTAATTCTTCTCAGTTTGAATTAGAAGCAAATGTTACGCTTGTTAATGGCAGTAGAGTAAATATTGGTGATAAGGTGCTTCTTAAATCAAACGATATAGATGGGGAATGGGAAGGAACTATTACAAGAATTAATAGAACTCTAAATGAAGTATCTCAGAATATGGATGTTTTTATACTGATCAATTCTCCTTCTCTTTACAATGGTATGTATCTTTTCGGAGATGCATATTTGGGCATTGCGAATAACACTGTTATGGTTAACAGGTCATTGCTCGATGGTAATCAAATTTTTATAATTAACGAAGGCGTTCTAACAGCGAAAAAAATCAGCGTTCTTCAAGTTAACGAAGAGGCAGCTATTATATCTGGTTTAGAAAATGGAGATATTATTCTATCCGAGGCAATAAATGGAAGTTTTGAAGGAATGAAGGTTCGATACAATTAATAAGTAGATGAGACAACTTATTACATATTTCATAAAATATCCGATTACTGGAAATGTTCTAATGATACTCATTATCATATTTGGGGCTATGGGTATGTTTAGCCTGCGGAAGACTTTTTTTCCTGAAAGCGAATCCAAAATTATATTAGTTGAGGCTTTGTATCCGGGAGCATCTCCCGAGGAAATCGAAAAGATGATTGTTCTTAAAATTGAAGACAATTTGGACGGTATTATTGGAATAGATAGAGTTACTTCAAAGTCTTTGGAAAATATTGGGTCAGTTACAATTGAAGCGTCCAAAGGATTTGATCCCCAATTAGTGTTGCAGGATGTTAAGAATGCTATCGATAGAATTAATTCATTTCCAGATGCAATGGAGCCCCCGTCGGTTTATGTCAGAGAAAACATTTCTTCTGCAATTTCTTTTGCTTT
>CAJQPE010000102.1 GCA_905480125.1 uncultured Flavobacteriales bacterium
TAGAGAGCTCCATCAGCTATTAGGTAAAACTAGACAAAGATTCTTAAACAAATTTCCATTTGATATTTCACAACCTTTATCAATCATCTCAAACAGCTCTAATTCTCTTGTTTTGCTGTATTTTTTTTCTGTATTGTAAACTTTTACATCATTGGGTGATTGATTTAGAATTTGCTGAAACTCCTGTACATCCAATAAATTGATGGCACTTGAAACATCTAAACCAACCAAAACTATTTTATCGGCTAGGCATTGAAATGACTTTAAAGATTGCGGAGACTTATTATCAAGGAATTTAATTTTGCGCATAATACCTTCAAAAACAACATCACTAAATAAAGCTAACACTTCTTCTGCCCTTTCTTGCTTGCTCTTTTTTATATCTTCCCAATCCTCTGCTGTAATGCCATTTAACACTAAATAATTAATAAACTCGTGCTCTAGCTCATTCAATTCATCTTGAGTTAGCAATCTATACTTCGGCATATTTTTGTGAAATTATACTTCGACTTCAATCATCTCGAAATCCAGACCGATAATGGACTGATAATCCTCACCACACTCTCTAATGTCGTCATCATCATCTTCGAATTCCCACTTGATAGAAACTTTGCTCATGCCAGAATCATTAATTGCACCTAGAGCCTTAAATACCTCTAATATATCTTTAGAAGAACTTGTGTTAAAATAATCAAAAACAAAATGAGCTGAAGTTACGGGTTGGGGATTCTTGGCGTAACTTCGAAGCCATTCTATAATAGGCAAGTAAAAAGCTGTAGAATCCTCAGGTATCGATATACCAGAAATTTTAATCTCACCGTTAGTATTCAAACTAATGAAAGGGGTTCTTTCTGTTTTATAAAGATTAATAGACTCGATCAACTGCTCTTAATTATTTTGCAAACTTAAATTGAATTTACAAAACTACCAACTTTACCCGCGAATTTTGACACATAGCAAAGTAAATACCCGGAGTTAAATTTAACTGATGTGAAGTCGTTTCCGAATAAACAACAATGGATTTGACCAATTTCCCCAAAGAATCATAGATTAAAAGTTTAGAATCTTTAACCAGACTGAAGTAAATTGATTTATTCGAATACCAAAATTTAAATTCAGGTTCCTTAATTTCCGCATATGAAGTTGGCCACAAAAACACACGATCAACCCAATTAGGACTATCTATATATGGATTTCTATTGCCTTGAATATTATAAATAGAATTATTTCTATCAATTTCTTTCTGACTCACGGGGTCATTTTCGTGCCAATTAATCATCATATTTATTGTCCATTGCGCTAATGAATTTCCTTGTAAATTATCTCCCGACCATCCTGACATAACATCCATATATCTTGTAGCCATATAAAAATAAGTTCTTGCTAAATCCCCTTTATATTCATCAGCAGGTTCGAAAACTGTTCCCGAAAATCCAGGATAGCTATTGCTACCTGCTGCACTTCCATTGGTTGATGTGTAGCTTGCACTAACCACTTCACCGTATGCCAAACTACCTCTCTGACCATTCACGAAACCATCGCTAGGATAAATATGGAAGAGGTCGCTATACATTGGAGCATTGCTATTAAACCACACTTGCGGCAAACTGTGCTCCCTATTGTAACAATCCCCTTCAGCAGTATATGCTCCGCATTGATCTATGTTAAACGAATAAGTAGTTGAGGAGTATATATCTAAAACCACTCCGCTTACAATATCAGTATTGTTAAAATAGCCCCAAATATTATCATAATCGATGACCGTATGATCATCAATAATACCACGTAACGCAAATCGAGCATCGTCACCAGACAAGCCAGCAATAGCATCATAATATCCATCAGGAGCCTGCGCTGTGATAAAAAGACTATTAACCAATAAGTAAAAAATACTAATTATTTTTCGCATCTTACAAAATTAGGTTTTATTGCCAGGAAAGACAATACTATCTTCGTAAACAGTTTGAAACAAGATTACACATACAAGAATATTATACGGATAGCTTTTCCTCTGTTTATTAGTTTTTTTGGTCAAAACGTTGTTAACATAACTGATACAGCTTTTATGGGGCGAGTAGGTGAAATTGAACTTGGAGCTGTTGGAAATGGGGGATTGTTTTACATGCTTTTTATCCTAATTTCGATGGGTTTTTCTAATGCTTTACAGATAATTATCGGCAGACGAAATGGTGAGGGAGAATTCAAAACAATTGGAAGATTAGTCCAACAAGGCATCTATTTTTGTATTCCTTTAGCTACCTTTCTATTTTTTATTATCTACTTCTTTTCTTCAGACATTCTTGCCACATTTGTTAAATCTTCTGAAATACATAAAACGGCTACTTCATTTTTAAAAATTAGATCTTTCGGGATTTTCTTTGCGATTTTGAACCTTGTATTTGTCGCATTTTTTGTTGGTATAGCTCGAACTAGAATACTTTCGGTTGCTGCAATTGTAATGACGCTTGTAAATGTATTGCTTGATTATTGCTTCATTTTTGGAAAATTCGGCTTTCCCGAACTTGGTGCTGATGGTGCTGCTATCGCATCAACAATTGCTGAGATTGCAAATACTATAATTCTTTTCGGTTATATTTTACTATTTATAGACCGAAAACAATACGAATTATTCAAATTAGTAAAGCTAAACTTGAAGAGACTAAACCGAATCTTGAAGTTATCTTACCCCATGATGATTCAAAACTTTCTTTCGTTCGGCTCCTGGTTCTCCTTCTTTAGTATAATTGAACATCTTGGAGAACGAGAGTTGGCTATTTCTCATATTATTAGAAGCATCTATATGCTCATTATGATGCCCGTTTTTAGCCTCTCAAGCACCACTAATACGCTAGTTAGTAATTTAATTGGACAAAATGAATCAGGTAAAGTCCGTCGGCTGATCTGGAAATCTACTATACTTGGATTATTCTCCAATCTCGCTTTTGGGACAGTAATCTGGTGTGTGCCAGAGCTAATATTGTCTATTTTCACAAATGACACTAGTTTAATATCCGACAGCACTAATTCACTTTTTGTAATCAGCTTTTCTATGTTTCTCTTTACGATAGCATTTCTTCAGTTTACGGGAATTAATGGCTCTGGAAACACAATACACAGCTTAATTATAGAAACCATTAACATTTCCATCTATCTTGTCGCGACATATATTGCTGTAGAAGTGCTGGTAGCTCCGTTAGAAATTGTTTGGAGCACAGAGTTCGTTTACTTCTCTTTTTTAGCATTAATGTCATTTTTCTATATGAAAAGTGACCTTTGGAAAGGAAAGAAAATTTAACTTAGCTGCATGAGAGCCTTATTGTATTGTTTTTCAGAACTAATATTCAAAACATGCGTGATTACCATTAATGGTTGAAATTAAATACAGAAAAATTCACCTAAACTAATGCAGATTCCTTTGCGAATTATCTATTTCGGGACACCAGATTTTGCTGTCGCCTCTCTCAATGTTTTAGTGAAAAATGACATTGATATTGTGGCTGTAGTTACTGCGCCAGACAAGCCTGCTGGAAGGGGGCAAAAACTCAAACAAACAGCTGTTAAAATTTACGCGGAAGAAAAAGGATTAAAAGTTCTTCAACCAGAAAAATTAAAATCTGAAGAATTCATTCAACAATTAAAGGGCTTAAATGCTAACCTACAGATTGTTGTTGCCTTTAGAATGTTGCCAAAAATAGTTTGGAACATGCCCAAGATTGGAACCTTTAACTTACACGGCTCTCTGCTGCCCCAATATCGAGGTGCTGCTCCTATCAACTGGGCGGTAATAAATGGAGAAAAGGAAACAGGCGTTACAACATTTTTCTTAAAACATCAAATTGATACGGGTCAAGTTATCTTTCAAGAAAAGATTTCTATTGGCGAAAATGACAATGCCGGTAAAATTCATAATAAACTCATGGAGGTTGGTGCTGGTCTCGTATTAAAAACCGTAAAGGCGATTAAAGCTGATAGTTGTCCAAAAATTGAACAAAGTGAACTTCTAAAAGGAGAGCCTAAACATGCTCCTAAGATTTTTAAAGACACGTGTAGAATAGATTGGAGCATATCGCTAAATGAAATTCACAATCACATTCGCGGGCTATCGCCCTACCCAGCCGCTTGGACGGAATTAAACACAGGAGATAAAACTTTGGTGCTCAAAATTTTTGAAACTAGCAAAGAAGTTAAGGGGCACAATAAACCCATCGGTGAAATAATTGTTGAAGATCGGGAACTCAAAATTGCTGTAACTAATGGCTACATTAATATTATCACTCTCCAACTTGCAGGCAAGAAAAGAATGCTAACAAAGGATTTCCTATTAGGGTTTAAGGTGGGAAATTCAATTTCTGTAAAATAAAATTTCTGAACTTATTTATGATAAATGTTAGCGAGTGCATTAAATTACCAATCAAATTAAAACAATTGTAAATATGAAAACATTCTACACAATTATACTGATTGCAATATGTCAATCACTTTTGGCCCAACAAAGCCTTACCGATCTTCAACCTTCAAATGAATATGAAAACATTTTAGTTGAGAAACTGACAACAGATGAGTATGCTTCATGTTATGTAATATGGGTGAAACAAGAAGTAAAAGAACATAAACACGAGCATCACACTGAGAACCTTTATATAATAGATGGTACTGGCAAAATGCTATTAGGAAATAAGACGATACGAGTTAAGGCTGGAGATTTTGTAACTATCCCTTACGGAACTGTGCATTCCGTAGAAGTCACTTCAGAAACCCCATTAAAGGTTATGTCCGTTCAGGCTCCTGAATTTTTAGGTAAAGACAGGGTTTTTATTGAATAACGGATTCTAAGTTCTTTTGTTAGTAGTGGTTTACGTTCGAATATCCCGACAGAAAGGTGAAAAGAACTCTTCATTCAATAAAATATTTTTCTCTTTACTAACCCGTGATCGAATTCTACACCAATTGAAATTTTATAAGTAACTCATCTAAAATTCCATTTTAAAAAACTTATCGTTACTTCTTTTTCACAAAAATATATTCATCAACTAGTTTGCCTATTAATAAAGGAAAACAGACATTTTATAGCTCAAAAACCTTATTAACACAACCCTCAAACGCCCTAAAAACGGCGATTTTGCCTGTAGTTATTAACAATTACCCCCCTTTTATTAACAAAACGCCTGTTTTCGGGGGGTACAGCTTTGTTCGTATTACTTTACCGCTATATTTGACAACGTGTTTCATAGGAAACATTAAATGTTTAACTTAAAAAATAATTAATATGAACAAAGCTGAATTAACAGAAGCAATGGCTTCAGGAGCAGGAATTTCTAAAGCTGACGCAAAAAAAGCATTAGACGCATTTATTGACACTACAAGTTCTGCACTTAAAAAAGGTGACAGAGTTGCTCTAGTTGGATTTGGATCTTTCTCAATTTCTAAAAGATCTGCTAGAACTGGTATAAACCCACAAACAGGAAAAGAAATTCAAATAGCTGCTAAAAACGTAGTTAAATTTAAAGCTGGATCTGACCTTTCTGGAAAAGTAAACTAATCCCATCTTTAAAGATTTATTAAAGCCTCGTACGCAAAGTACGGGGCTTTTTTATTGAACGTCCATGGAATTCTTAACCAACCTTAGCCAAAAACAAAAAAAAGAGCTTCAGCACTTTCTTTTAAATTTCATTTCTGAAGAACGAAAGGCACATTTCGATTCCATAATTCCACAAAGAACAAGACACTTAACTGTTGTGTTAGAAGATATTTACCAATCGCAAAATGCTAGCGCTGTATTGCGCACATGCGAATCGTTAGGAGTGCAAAATATTCATGTTATAGAAGATAAACACGAATACACCCTAAACCCAAAGGTAACAATAGGTTGCGCTAAATGGATTCATATTCATAAATACCAAAAACCTGAAGCTACCACAAAATCGTGTTTAACCGAATTAAAAAACAAAGGTTATAAACTAATTGCAACTACCCCTCACGAAAATGATGTTAACATTACAGAACTTGATGTTACCGAACCAATTGCTTTAATGATGGGCACCGAAAAACATGGACTCACTGATACTGCTCTTGAAATGGCAGATGCCTTTATAAATATACCAATGTTTGGCTTTTCAGAAAGCTTCAACATATCCGTTTCTGCGGCAATATGCATCCAAGAAATAATGAACAAACTAAGAAATTCGAATATCAATTGGAAACTTTCTCTTGAAGAGCAACTCGATCTTGAATTAGAATGGTGCTATAACACAATAAAGCGCCCAGATTTATTAGTGAAAAAGTTCCTGTCGAATGATTCATAAAAAGTATACATTTGCTACCTTAAGAATTAAAAATAATTAAATTTATTATGGGAAAGGGTGATAAAAGAACCAAAAAAGGTAAAAGAACTATTGGAAGTAACGGTGTAACTAGAGCACCAAAACCTGCAGCTAAAGTTATTGTCGCTAAACCCAAGAAAAAAGCTGCTCCTAAGAAAGCTGCCGCACCAAAGAAAGAAGTTGTAGCTAAAAAACCAGCTGCAAAGAAAGCCCCTGCTAAAAAAGCAACGGCAAAGAAATAAGAATAGTATAACTTTTATTCAAAGCCCGTTTCAGAAATGAGACGGGTTTTTTTTTGCTTATATCTATATTCATCCAACAATTTAGTAGTATTTAATTGTTCACTTTTGGAAAGAATCTGCACTGCCTTCTCAATCTTTACCTGCGGATAATAGTTGTCCCTTGCGAAATGAACAAATTTGAGAACTCGAAAAGCACTAAACCAAGTATAAAATCGTTTTACAAACCCAGTTTTATTTGATGAGTTTTTTCTAATTTCTAGCAAAGCTTCACTAAATTTATTTTGAATTAAATATTCTTTTAAACAGGGAGAACAAAACTTAGCCCAATCTTTAGAACTGAACAGTGAGTCTATATTTTTTGTAAATTCATTCAAATCGTAAAATGTTTGCGGACTGTAAGTCATGTAATTCTGTGATTCTTGCAGCAGCCAGTCGTTAATCGCTTTACCTGTTCCAAACGGAACACGGTCTGAAGTGCGAGGAGAGGGAATTACACGAGTTGTGGTTAGCTCCGTAAAATTACCTAATTCAATAATCTTCTGAATAAAATAGAAGTCTTCACCAGCTTTACGCTTGTTCATTCCCCCTTGTTTTTGATAAGCACTTGAACGAACTGCCATGCTAGAGCCAACCGTATGAAACGCGTATGGCAGATTCGCTAATCGAAGACCTTCTATATAATAGCGTAAAAAGAGTTCGTACTTTATTATACCAGAATAGATTGTTGGTGAGAACTCAACACCTGATATTGGATGTTCAAATTGAATGGAACACCCAGGTGTTTTTGGATTTATTTCAAAGTGCCGAATAAGCTCTGAGAGGTAATTTTTATCACATTGGCTATCTGCATCAAACATTACTATAATTCCGTCATTATTAACAGAGTGAAATCTGGCAACAGCTTCATCCATACCAATTTTTCGCGCCAAGCCAACCCCCGCATGTTTTCTTGGCAAGCTATTTTCTAAAATAAAGTGACAAGATATTAAATTGCTATTTTGATTCTTGCACCACTCCTGCCCTTCTTTAAAGGTTTCAATATTTTGTTTCTTAATTTCATTAGAACAATCTTCTGAACAATTAATAACAACAATAATTTCTACACAATAATCTATATCGCAAGCATAAAGCGATTGAAGTGAACCAACTAAATTTGGCTCATTAAAGCAGGGAATTACAACTATTGCTTTTATTTCAGCATTAACCTGCGCTTCAATTTGATAATCACAATACGAATATTTATTTAGATAAAAATTATCCATTTATGGAGCCAAACGATTTAGTTTCCATTCGTTGTTTACTTTAATGTATCTAATTCTGTCGTGCAATCTATTATGTCGTCCTTGCCAGAATTCGAAACTATCTATAACAACCAGAAAGCCACCCCAATTATCTGGACATGGCACTTTACCACTATCCTTGTATTTCTCTTCAATAGCTGCATAGGCATCCTCTAATGACTTTCTATTTTTAACAATACCACTTTGATTAGAGGCAATTGCACTTAATTGGCTTTCTTTCGGCCGATTACTAAAATATTTTTGAGATGCTTCATAACTAATTTTTTCTGCTTCACCTGTTAGTCGAATTTGTCGATCTAGTTCAGCCCAAAAAAACGTTATCGCTACATATGGATTTGAAACTAAATCCTGTCCTTTTTTGCTGTCGTAGTTTGTATAAAATATAATACCGTTTTCTTCTTGCCCTCTAATTAAAACTGTTCTTGCCGATGGTTTATTATCTGAACCAACCGTTGATAAAATCATCGCAGCGGGATCCAACACTTCTGCATTAACTGCAGATTCTATCCAACTATAAAGTTGCTGAAACGGGTCTTCAGCAACAGAATCTATGGTAAGTTCTTGCCCTGCATATTCTCGCCTAACAGAGTTAAGATAATTAACTATTTTATCCATCTACTTCTTAATTGATTTAATAAACAATGCACCTTCATTTGGAGCCTTTAATATTTCTCCGGATTTTATTACGTAACCAATGTGCTTTACAAAGCTAACATCAAATCCTGCCAATGATAAATCATGAACTAACTCAGTTTTGTCAAAATAATGAAGAAATGCAATTTCGTTTCCTGTCACTTTTTTATAGAAAACATCACCACGTTCATAACCCAAATCGAAATATTTACCTTTCTCGTATGCTTTAACCGCAGAAGGACCCCATTCGTTTTTGTCGTCTACATTAAATACATCCAAATATAAACTGCCTCCCTGATTTAAATGGCCAGCAATTTTTTTTAAAGAAGCTATTCTTTCTTCCCTTGATGGAATGTGACCAAACGCATATAAAAAAGTTATAGCATCGAATTTTTTATCCTCTAATTTTACATCTATCCAACTTGAGCAGGTAACATCTAAACCACGTCTATTGGCAATAGAAACCATCTCTGGGCTAATGTCAACACCTTTAATTAGATAGTCCAAGCCCGTCATCTCTCTAATCTCTATAGCTCGTCTACCAGTTCCGCACGCTAAAGTAAGTATTGTAGAGATGTTATCGTTTCTCAATTCCTCTGCTATAAGCGTATTAATTTTTTCATTGTAAGTTTTTCTTGATTCATGTTCTAGATCAAAAAAATCATATTCATGGGCTTGTTCACTGTAGTAAGCTGAAATATTGTCTGAAATGAATTCTCTATCTGGCTTTGGAATAATTGAAAAAATTCGATGAGATGTTGTCTTATGTTTGTGATATGGGAGATAGGTAAATGCATTCTCCTCAATCTTAGAAAAACAAGATTCATGCTCCAACCAAGAAGCTGTTATGGCTTTGTCGTTAAGCTCTCCTATTCTTCCAGATTGTAAATCATAAATATTAATACCATTTAAATTATCTAATGCTGGGTAGTAAAAATGTGCGGTTACTGCATTTGTTGTTTCGCTAGTATTCATTAACTTATGAATTACACCGTCCTTCTCCGCTAATAAACCTCCAGGCAAAGCCTTTAATCCACTAGTTTCTTTAAGTTCTTTATTTTTAAATACATATTCGACATTATCCAAAGCTCCTTCCAAAACAGCAACATAACCAAAAAAACCATTGTGAAGATGAACTGCACTTTCAGTTTTAGGTGGCCAAATAATCAAAATCACTTCAATTGGATCTACCGCCAAAATATTTCTAGCATAATTGTCTTTACATTCTATTTTAGGAAGTAAGCCTTTATAGGTTATATTTTTAAAATTCACCTTCAACAATTCTGCTCCAAGTTCTATAAAGCTTGGATGTTCATTCTTAAATCGCTTTAACTGTTCAATAATGTTTTCCATTATACTATTTCACATTTAGAATTCTGAGCTAAAATATAGATTTATATATTTACCGAAAGTCTTATTTATGAAGCTTTCGATAGAATTAACATTTCAATCATCTGAAGAGTGGGTTGTCTGTGTAATGAACGATTTTAACTCATTTCTACAAGATCATGCTGACTGTGAGCGAAAAGCTTCCGCTATGGCAATGAGTTTTATTGCCAAATGTCCCGATAGAACTGATATTATTCCTAAACTTATAGAAACAGGGATTGAAGAACTTGAGCATTTTCAAAGTGTTTATAGCATAATGGCTAAAAGAGGAGTCAGTTTAAATCACGAAATCTCACAAGACATGTATATTAAACAATTGATAGACTCTTGCAGACATGGAAGAGATGAACGATTAATGGATAGAATGCTTATAGCTTCCATTGTTGAATGCAGAGGAGCGGAGCGTTTTAAACTGATTGCTGATGCACTAAAAGATACTGAATTAAAGACTTTCTATAAAAAACTTTGGACCTCGGAAGCGAAACATGGAAATTTGTTTGTGGATTTAGCATTAAAATATTGGAACGAAGATGTTATTTACAATCGATTGAATGAATTGAACGAAATTGAAGGAAAAATATGTAAGGAATTACCTATTAGGGCTGCCCTTCATTAAATAAATGATTACTAGTTCTAACAGTCGTATTTTATATTTCCAAGAATTATCATATCATTGTATAACACCCATATAATATTAAGTGAGCGATACATTTTTTAATAAAATTGACAATTTAGATTTAGGAACGCCAGAAAAAGGAAAATTTCTTATTTCTGAGCCGTTTCTGCCAGACCCCAATTTTAGCCGTACCGTAATTTTTTTAACAGAACACAATAATGAAGGATCGGTTGGCTTTGTCTTAAACAGAGAGCTTGATATTCCAATTGAAGAAGCTATCGATAATTTCCCGAATTTTGATGGACCACTCTACGTTGGTGGACCTGTTGATAACACGAGTTTATTCTACCTGCATACACTAGGAGATAAAATAAAGGGATCCCACCATATAATTGACAATTTATATTGGGGTGGTGAATTTAACGATTTAAAATCTCTTCTTATCTCAGGTAAAGCTAGCAGCAAAGAAGTTCGTTTTTTTACCGGTTATAGTGGCTGGGACGAAACTCAACTTGATAAAGAAATGCGACAACGTTCTTGGATTGTAGCGCATGCAAACGTTGAACAAGTTATGTCTACCGAAATTGATAAATTATGGCAAAAAGTATTAAGTGATTTGGGCACTAATTTTGCGGTGATGGCAAAGTTTCCTGTTGACCCGACTTTGAACTAGCTTTTTCATTCAGTTTTTCTAGAAGCATTTTAGACACTTTATTAAAGTATCTTTTGCCACGATATGCTCCAACCCATTTCATTCCTGAAATAGCGTTGGTTAAGATTACTTCATCAGCGCGATGTAAAACCTGTGGACTAAGCGGACACTCTTGCACTTCCATACTGATTTCTTTACATACTTCGATAACTTTCTGACGCATAACACCAGGAATAATACCTTGGTTTAAAGATGGAGTATATAAAACACCATTGTAAGCCACAAATAAATTTGAACTCACGCATTCTGCAATACTGCCAAGCTCATTCAATAAAACGCAGTCGTCAAAACCTTTTGCTTTTTTATATTGACCTGCCAAAATATATGTTAGGCAGTTTGTGGATTTAAGAGATGAAAGCTCGTTAATCGTTTTACGATGTTTCTCATATAAATCGATAGTTAAACCGGTTTCATTTAATTCGTATCGATTATTTGGCAATTGTATCGCTTCAATTAAAAAGGAACTCAAGTTCGTTTTAGGAGTATAATATCCCCCAGAGTTTCGGACCACTGTAATTCTAAGCCGAGCTCCTTCATTAATATTATTTGCTGCAATTAGCTTTTCAACTTCCTCTAGCAACTCATCACTGGTCAAATTTAAGCTCATCTCCAGCAGTTGCATTCCTTTACTCAACCTATCAAAATGACTTTGAAAAAAACAGGCTTTACCATCAATAACTCGAATTGTTTCGAAAAGTGCATCACCATATCGGAACCCACGATTGTTGATGTCGAAAATTGGTTGATTCTCTTCTGTTAATTTTCCGTTGTAATTAATGCTACCCATGTTATGTTACAAAGCTATTAATTCCTCAACCAAAGGCAGCGAACTATTTGATTCAATTTTAACACCACTCACTCCTACTTTTGCCGCTGCTTGTATATCTCGTTGGCTATCGCCAATCATATAAGACTTAGCTACATCTACTTTGTATTTCGCAATCGCTCGTTCGAGCATATTAGAATTTGGTTTTCTGCATATGCATTTTCCTAATTCGGTAAAATGTGGACAGTAAAACACTTCCAAAACAGAAAGTCCATTCTTGGTAAACTCTTGTAACATCCATGAATGCAAATTTAACAGCTCTTCATGAGTATACAATCCTTTAGTAATTCCTGATTGATTGGTAATAATTATTAATTCGTATCCACTTTTAACAAACTTTTTTACCGAATCGAAAAAACCGTTTACAAATCTAAAATCTTGTTGCCGAAAAGTGTGTTCTCCTCGCTCTTCGTTGATTACACCGTCTCTATCTAAAAAAAGAACCTTTCTCAAAAGAAACTATTTAAATAAACATTAACCTCTTCTATGAAATAAATCACAATTGAAGGTTTCAATACAATTGTAAAAACCACACCAAACAAAGCTCCCCAAATATGCGCATCATGTGCAATGTTATCGCTACTCTTTTTATCCATATAGGCTTCTAACATTAAATAAAGAAAACCAAAAATAAATGCAGGAATACTTATGGGTATAAACATAATCCGCAACCCTGCTGTCGGCATAAACAATATTGAAGCAAATAGCACAGCTGAAACAGCCCCAGATGCTCCTACAGAGTTATAATAGCTATTTTCATTATGCTTTTTATACGCTGGTAATGCTGCGAACATTATTCCTCCAATGTAGAGAAAACCGTAAAGAAAAATTCCTTTGACACCAAAAACGCCAATGTAGTATTCTTCTGTAATGGTTCCGAAATTATAAAGTACATACATGTTGAAAAACAGATGCATATAGTCTCCGTGAATCAACGCATGGCTAAAAATCCTATACCATTGTCTATTGTGTTTTACGACATACGGGTTGTACTGAAATCGGTAGAAATATTCCTTTTTATTAAACGCAAGAATAGAAACAGCAACCGTTACAATTATAATAAGAAGAGTAAGACTAATTTGCACTCCGCTATAACTTCTTCAACGTAAAATCTTTCAGTATCTCTGATTGAAAATCACTTTTATCTAAGATATTTATATCTTCTGATAATGGATGGAAGCCAGCTGCTTCAATATATAAATTATATTCTCCTGGCGGTAATATAATTATATATTTCATGTTTCTAAGATTAGGCAAATAATCTCCAACAATATCCCCTGTTTTGTTGTCGGTAATAGACAAAAATGCATCTTCAGCTCTATTGTTTGGGTCATTAGTGGTAATGTATCCTAAAATGGCTGAATAATAAGGTTCTACCTTATTAAAAGTAACTCTATAAATATCCATATCTCCTTTTCCTTCAGGACGTATTGAAGCGAGGTATCCGTATCTGCCATTATCAGAAACCCGATAATTCATATCATCATAAGGTGTATTAACTGGATACCCAATAGACCTAACATTTTCAAATTGCTTTGTTGAACCATTCCATTCAGCCTTAAAAATATCATAACCACCCATACTTACATGTCCCTTTGAACTAAAATATAGCACCTTACCATCTGGAGATAAATTTGGAAAATCTTCATCATACTCGGTGTTAATTATTGGACCAAGATTTTGAGCAGGGCCATAACCACCAATAGGTAGTTTTTTAGAAATATAAAGATCCGTTCCGCCCAATCCATCTTTCCTATCACTAGCAAATATTATTGTGTTCCCATCCGCAGAAATAGTTGCCGAAATTTCATGATTTTTAGAATTAATTGTAGACTCCAATTTAACAGGCACTTCAAAGTCATTACCTTCACGCACAGTGATAAATAAATTACCAATACCGGCATTATCTTCTTTATAAATTAACATCGTGTTTCCATCTGCAGATAATCCAACAATTTCCTCATTAAATTCATTATCGTTAACATTCGAACTAAGAGGAACCGCTTTTGTAAATTTACCATCGACAACATTTGATATATAAATATTAGAAGCAAATGTTCCATCATCATAAGAGCTACTTCCATCATCACGGGCAGTATTAAAAATAAGTAGAGACTCATCGATTGGAACAAATGGGAAATAATCCGGCATATTTGAATTAACTTCAGCTCCAAGATTTTCAAACGTTACATCAACAGGAAATTTAATCAATTCTTTAGCGTTTTGGCAATATTCAATTTGCTTTTGACTTTCGGCTCCGGAGGAAGCAGTACCTCCTCCAAGCGCAATAAACTCGTAGAATTTTTTTTCTGCTTTATCAAATTCACCAGAGTAACTATAGGCTCTGCCTAATAGATAATTTGCGTTATTGTCAAATTCTCCTTCAGCGATAAACCGCTCTAAATATTTTACGGATAGTGTCTTATCAACATTGGTATTTAAATAGCACACTGCAACTTTATAATGAACAGCCATATTCTCTGGATCTTCTTCAAGAATCTCTAGATATATTTCCAGAGCATCCTCAAAGCTGCCAGAATACAAAAGATTATCTGCCCCTTTAATATTTAGTTGACCAAATACGTTAGCCGATAAAACGCTAATAATCAAATAAGTAATAATTCTAATTGCCATCGTAATCCATTTTTGAAATGAGGTGCAAAATTATAATAATTATATATGAAAACGAGTCAGTTGTTGATTATTCACATCACTTTATGAGGAGTGATCGGATATTATCAACCACTTATTATCAATTTTTTTCCAAATTAAGGAAAAGTGTCCGCCTAAATCTTTAAACTCTTCTCTTTTTAAATGCCATTTTCCAATTAATAAAACAGCATCATTTGAGAGTAGTTCAGTGGCAAGAATGTCAAATGCTAACTTACCCATTGCAGCCTTATCCGGATAACTCGTTTTATAATTATCGAGCGTTTGCTGCCAGCCGAAAGTTAACCCTTTTCTACCAATAAACTTTAAGGAATCTGACCTCCAATAACCATTCATAAAGCAATCAATGTCACCAGCATTCCAGCACTTTTCTTGTTCTGCCATAATAGCATGAATCGCCATTTTATCATATTCAGATGGCGTTTGAGCTATTCCAAGTATTGTGTAAAAGAAAATTACTACAACAAAAAGAATCTTTTTCATATTTTCTTAGTAATAAAACTCTCGAGAAGCATATTATAATCCAAAAAACCAATGGTTTGCGGCACCGTACTATGGCCTGCCCCAATAACTCTCTCAGCTTGACCATATAAACCAGTATAGTTCTTATAAACCACTTCGCCATGCGTTTTAATATTTAAGAAATCATCTGCTGTGCCGTGTATCCATAGAAACGGTTGCTCAACATTTTTAATATATTCTGCATTCTCGAATCTATCTGAGGTATAATAAGCCCCAGGCATATCAAGTAAGGCACCATCAGCCGCCATAACATCAGTTGAAGCAAATGGCGCCTCCGCAATCAATCTCGCTGGAACAAGAACAGAAGAAGCGTCTCCGGCAATAGTTATAGCTGGGCAAGTGCCTAAACTAAAACCATACATAATTAAACGATCGCTCCGCAAGCCCTGATTATATAACCAACTTAATGCTTTTTTAGTGTCTTCTACCAAGCCTGCTTCAGATGATTGACCGCCACTTAAGCCATAGCCCTTATAGTCTATCATCATTACACCATATCGCATTTTACCCCCAGTATGAGCCAACAACTTTGCTCTTTGCCAGTAAAAATCCATGTGATCTTTGTTGCCATGATTGTAGAAAATAACGGTATCCGTATTTATAGTATTCTGATTACCGATATACAAACAATAAATTTCATGGTTTTCAGCACCCACAGATAAGGTAAATAACTGAATTTTATCATCAGGAATATTATAACTGTCATCTAAAATAAAATCCTGCTCATCATCAAAATCATCTAATTTATATTCTGTAATAGTAGAATCATTATTATACATAAAAGAATCTAACCTAAAACAAGAACTTAAGCTAAACAACACTATTGTAATAAATAAAAACCTCATTAGAATTTTTTTGAAATACTGAAATAAATTCCCAACCCTCCATTTTCACCCCAGGGCTTTGCATAATCTACAACTATATTTTGATTACTGAAATTTGGTGCTAAATATTTTGCTTCAACGTTATAGCTCCAATTCGGTTGATCGAATGTTATGCCAGCTTGCGGATTGAATAACCAACGATTAAGTTGGGGCTCACCATGAGCTCGTCTTGCGGCAAGTTCAAACCAATTAGATACTCCTAAATAAAAGTAATCCTTTCTTTTTAAATTGAAATTCCAAAATAAATTAGCATCTATTTGTGGCCAAAATTTGAAATTCTTTTCCCAAGTATCGACCAATAAATTAGTAGTATAAGACATACTAAAGCCAGGTTTAAATTTAAGCAATGTGTCAGGTTTAATAAATTCTTTTACAACCCCAAAATCACCCTGAATAACACCAAAAGAAAGCGCAGTTGTATGCACACCTCCATAAATAGTTAAATTGTCTTTTAATCCGTAACCCAAGGAAATTGCTGTTAATGGCAATGGAATAGTCATTCCGGAAAATTTGATTAAGGGACCACCTAAATTACCAGTAATAGCTTTCTGTCCTTCCTCTAGTGGCCTAACATATCGAGATGGAGCGCATGAACTAATTGCAAATACGCATGCAGCTATTAAAATTGTTCGATTCATTTTGTAAAGGTATCTTTTATTAAACATACAATATGTTTATCTATGGGGAAGGTGAAATTATTTTCGGAAAGCGTTTTTACAGGTATAAACCTAAAAGCCTGCAAAACATCTGACTCCTTGTTAAAGTCGAATGGATTTTTTGAAATTTTAAAGCTCATAACGCCAATTGGTTTAACAACATAATAGATGCTAATTAATTGGTCCTGATTATCAAAGGCCGATTTTTGATAAAAATCTGTTGTTTAGAAATGATTTATCACTTCTATATTTTGATTAAGCTCTTCTATAAATTCTCTCTTTAAACAGTCAGATAAACCTTCACCAAACTCTAAGCCACCACCTGGAAATTTAGTAAATCTGTTTCCGAATCGTTCTTCGTCTGATACCAAAATATCGCCTTGATCATTAAAAAGTAAACCGTAAACACGAATGTTAAATTTATTTGGATTCTCCATTATTTAATAGCTCTTGTTATCTCGCGCTTTCCTGGAGGTCCAGGAGGATGTTCAAGCTTAAAACCTAGCAATTTAAGTTTGCGTTTTACGACTCCTTTTGCACAATAAGTAACCAAGACTCCTCCTTCATTCATTGCGTTATACATCTTTAGAAAAACAGCTTCAGTCCATAGCTTAGGTTGCGCTTCTGGGCTAAAAGCATCAAAGTAAACAACATCATATTTATTAATTCCAAAATCATAATTAGCTATATCGTTTTGTATTTTATACAACCGATGATTTCCTACGTTCAATTGTTTTTCCCATTTACTTGAATGAATCTGTTTCAGATTATCTAATTCTTCTTTATTTGAATGGTATTTTAGCTCTACTGCCTGCTCAACTGAAATCGGAAATTTTTCAATAGCAGTATAATCAACCTCGTGCACTGTATTAAAAGTTAACAAGCAATTTAGCCCGGTTCCTAGACCTATCTCAAGTATCGAAGGATTTTGTTTTTTCTGTAAAATATATTTCAGTCCATTATTGATGAATATATGTTGGCTTTCTTGTAACGCACCATGAGTAGAATGATAACACTGATCTATGTCTTCCACATATAATGTGTTTGAACCATCGGCAGTTGATCGTAATATTGGTTTTACCATTTAATCATTTATGGGTGCTAAAATAGTTTAAGATTCGACCGCTAACTTATTCAAACATAATTTAATATAAAAATATGCGTTATTGTGACTAGAACCTCTCTTGAATCTGACAAATTAATATAAAACCCTAATTGCACCATACTGAAAAAACTAGCCACTATCCTTTCTATCGTTCTTGGTACTGTCGGTTATGCTCAGCAAGACCCACAGTTTTCACTGTATCGATTCAATCAGCAACAATTTAATCCTGCTGTTACTTCAATAAATGGATACGAATTCATCCTAGATGGTAGGGCTCAGTGGGTTGGGTTAGCTGGAGCCCCTGTAACTGGCAATTTTACTGCCGCAATCCCTTTAAATAGTATAAATAGTGGTGTTGGATTTTTATTAATCCAGGATTATATTAGAAATTCCTCGACTACTACAATTAAGGGACAATATGCGTATCATCTTGCTCTTGCCGGAGGAACG
>CAJQPE010000103.1 GCA_905480125.1 uncultured Flavobacteriales bacterium
AGTAGGTATTGGGCTCAGTGGCTTAGGTGACGAACCCCAAACCACATTAGACGTAAACGGACAAATAACTATGCAGTCGGGCGCTGTAAACGGCTATCTCCCAGTTTCAGACGCCAACGGCACCATGACCTGGACCGACCCTGCAACCATTACTACAGGTGATGATGGCGATTGGATAGTATCAGGAGCGGACATGTATAGCGGTGTTTCAGGCAACGTGGGAATCGGCACATCATCTCCCGGTAAAATTGTAGGCTCCTCAAAGTATTTTACTCTTTCTAGAGGAGATGCCGCAGGCAGTCCAACATCGTCAGATGATGATGTTTCGATAGAACTGCATGGAGGTTCAGATGCCGGAGTAGGCGTTCAGTCTAAAATAGAGTTTATTGCACGAACAACGTCAGGATCAGATGTGAATACTGGTAGAATTGAAATGACAAACTCTAGCACAAATACAGGTCACGGTGTAATGCGTTTTTACACGAACGGAGGAGGGGCTCTTCTGGAAAGAGAACTATCCTAGAAACAGGCAATGTGGGTATTGGCACTACTTTGCCTTCTACACCATTAGCGATTTTGGGTAATGGCGGTGTACAACCAGTTGGTATAACTCAAAATAGCGTAGGAGGAACAGCAACTATGGAACTAACTACGCAAGATGGGGCAGGGAATCAAGCCACAAGATTAAAGTTTGGAGGTAATGGCAACACCCCTGATGCGGTATTCTATTCTGGAGCATCCGGCTCTGAAACGGCAACCGTTCACATAGAAGGAACAAACGGCAATGTGGGCATCGGCACAACAGCGCCAGCATATAAACTTGATGTAAGCGGAGAAGCGCGAATAGGATACATGGGAAGTCCTGATACAATACAGCTAATTCCAAGTGATTTTATCATCGTTTTTGGTGAGTCTGCCATGCACCAATTTGGTGAAAACTGGGGAATAGGGCCAATTCAAGGCCAGGGGCCGCAGCATTTTATGGCGCAAATCCCAATGCCAGTAGGTTATAAAGCAAGAAAAGTTGTTATTAAGACATACCGTGCTGACAATAATTACCTAGGGAATCCCCACGATTGTTTGATATGGAACATGAAAAATCAAATTTCTCAGACGGGCGCCCCGCCATTTGCTACAGCGTCGGTTACTGGAGACGGTGTTTCAATAGCAACATTTTCCGAAATAGTTGCTCATGGCAACTCTTATATTGGTATCGAGGTTAAGGATATACCAGAACTTCCTGGCGGCCCCGGAGACCCTCCGCAAGAAATGATTACCGGAGGCTACGTGTTAATAAACCCAATTGTTCCATGAATAATTTTTGTTTAATATTTTGTTGTTTATTTGGTTTGGGTATTAATGCTCAAGAAATAGAACGGCAAGTTGTTGGTTCGGCCTCGAAAGAGAGCTCTAATGGGAACATTACTATTAGCTCAACTATTGGTGAAACGGCAGTTTTAACAAAGACTAACGGAAGTTTGATAGTTACCGAAGGTTTTCAACAACCACAATTAGTTGTTATTATCATCGGCAATGATAGTCTGTATTTTTATTCCGGAATCACTCCGAATAGTGATGGGTCTAACGATCAATGGGAAATCAATGGAATTGAGAATTACCCAGAAAGTCAGATTAACATTTTTGGCCGATCCGGAAACGAAGTATGGGCAGGTATTAATTACGACAACGAAATAGTGGTTTTTAACGGGAGCGACTCAAGAGGCAACCCCCTACCAAGTGGAACCTATTTTTATGTAATGAGTATTGTTGGAGATTCCGAATCTCCTCGTAAAGGGTGGATACAAGTAACTAGATAGTGAATAAATGGGTAAAAATATTGATGATTTCACTCGCTACTTTAAGTGGTTTAAAAGTAAGTGCTCAGCAAGACCCTATTTATAACCAGTATATGTTTAACCCTTTGGTTATTAACCCGGCATACGCAGGCAGTCGAAACCAAATGAGCATAGTAATTCTTAACAGGTCGCAATGGTTAGGGTTTGGTGGCGGGGCACCAAATACGCAAACAGCTTCTTTTCATGCACCATTATTGCAAGGAAAGGTTGGTTTAGGGGCAGTAATAACTAGAGATGTTATTGGCCCAGTATCTAGAACTGGGTTTTCAGGAGCTTATGCGTATCGATTACGATTAAGAACTGGAAAGTTGGCAATTGCGCTTAGAACAGGTCTTTATAATTATGTTTTTGACTGGAATAAAATTGAGTACAAAGATAGCGAACCATTAGCGAACGAAAGTAAAACAACAGGCTGGGTAGCTAATTTTGATTTTGGAGTGCGTTATTCTACAAAAAACTTGTATGCAGGGTTAACGCTTCTAAATCTTAACAACCCAAATCTTCACTTTTTAAAATCTGATACATCAAATTTTGCATCCGCTCTTTCAAGACATGTTAATTTAACAACAGGTTATGCCTTAGAACTTAACAGAGATTGGGTACTTAAACCTTCAACGATGCTGCGCTACGAAAAAAATCCAACGGGTTCAAAGGTTAACGGAAGGACACAAACAGGCGGGATTTTAATCGCAGATTTAAATGTAAGTGTGCTTTATAAAAACATGATTTGGGCTGGTATTTCTGTAAGATCCTCTAAGGCCCTTATCGCGGTATTAGAATATAATATTTCAAAACAATTGAGATTAGGCTATTCATATGAATTTACCCTATCTAAATTGCAAACAACAAATAGTGGTTCACACGAAATTTTTATTGGAGTTGATTTTGGGAGGAAACGGAGACCAAAAATTATGTCTCCTAGGGTATATTTTTAATGCTGGGCCATAAAATGAATAAAAAAGCAGCGTTAGGAGTCATATTATTTTTAATAGGGCAGTTAGGATTTTCGCAAATTAAAAAAGCCGAGCGTTATTTTGCGGCTTTGCAATATGAAGACGCTATTCCTTTTTATCTTAAAGCAATGAAAAAAGGACAGGATTCTGCTGTCGTGATGAACTTAGCAGAGTCCTATCGATTACTGCAAGACTACTCTAATGCTGAGCTATATTATAAAAAGGCAGCTGAACTTTTTCCCGAAAATGCTGAGATTCAATTGAGATACGGGCAGGCGCTTAAGAGTAATAGGAAACTAGACCAAGCCAAGGAAGTTTTTGTTGTTTATGCTAGTAGTAGACCGGGAGATGTTTCAGGTCAGAATTATGTATTGTCTTGTGATAGGGTTCGTTCTTGGGCCGTCCAAACACCTGGATATACTGTCGAAAACGAGGGCGGACTTAATTCAAAAAATTCTGATTTTTCTCCAATACTTTTTGGCAATGGGGTTGCTTTTGTTTCAGATCGATTTCGAAATAATTCAGACGCTGACGATTCAGAAGAAGGATTTCTTTCCGTAACTTTTGCTGAAATGAATAAAGACAGCACCTTCAAAAAAGCAAAGTCAATTAGTAACCAAATCAATAATCAATTCCATAATGGACCTATTTGCTTTAGTCAAGACCAATCTGAAGCATATTTTACTAGAGTTGGCTATAATCCAAAAAAAGGAAAAGATTTTGTTAACAAGCCACAGATATTCGTTTCAAAACGAGAAGGGAACAAATGGTGCAAAGCCCGTTCTTTTCAACATAATGACGAAAATTACGTTTTATCTCAGCCAGCGCTTTCTCCTGACGGCAGCACCCTGTTTTTTGCCTCAAACATGGAAGGCACTTTGGGAGGATTAGACATTTTTTATTGTAAAAGCGATGGAGAGGGCTGGTCGGCTCCTATTAACATTGGAGATAAGATTAACACAAAAGACAATGAAATGTTTCCAACAGTAACAAATAATACGCTGTATTTTTCTTCAAATGGTCACATAGGAGTTGGCGGATTAGACATTTTTAGCTCTAAATTAAATAATGGCAACTGGGGTGAAGTTGAAAACCTGAAAGCGCCTATTAATTCTCCTCGAGACGACTTTGGCTTAGTTTTTACAAACGACAAAAATGGATTTTTCTCCTCGAATAGAGAAGGAGGAAAAGGCGGAGATGACATCTATCGTTTCGAGCGTTCGACTGCTGTTGGTTTACAAACAGAAATTTCTGGTGTCTTTTTGTATAGCGAGCTCAATCCAGCAAAGAATTCTTTGATTCAACTTTTTGATGATGACGGCAACATGATAAAGGAAATAGTAACCGAAGAAGATGGATCTTTCTCATTTAGCGGTCTAGAGTCTAATAAAAACTATGTATTCAAAATTGATGATAAAGACCCAAAACTCTCCGATTCATCTCAGATATTTTTAACCAACAAAGACGGAGAGAAGGTTGTTGCTCTCTCGCAACCAACTATGGGCGAGTTTCGCTTTAGAGCTCTTGAACCAGAAGAAATTTCAGATTTAGAGGTTATGATTGAAGAGGATATTCAATTAACTTTTGTTAACATTTTTGGGCAGCTATACGATGCATTGCCGGGTGACTACCAAGAAGGAATGCAGGTTTTCTTGGTTGCCGATGACGGAAAGATAATTTATACCACAACGGCCGACGAAAATGGGCAATTTGAATTTAAAAACCTTCTATCTAGTAAGGATTATAAAATTAAGTTGTCTAATGACACTTCAGAGCTAACATTGATTTATACTAACGAGGAAGGTGAAAAAACAGGAGATGCACTAAAAGTGGACAAGGAGCATTATGTTTTTGTTAATCAAGACTTTTATGTGCAAAAAAGATCTAAGCTTTTTGCTAAAGTTACCATTGATTTACCGAGCGCTTCTTCAAATAATCTTGGAGTATTTCTTTTAGATGATAGAGGAAATGTTTTAGCAACAACAACATCAGATAAAGCCGGAAATTTTTCTTTTAACGACCTTACAGAAAACAACAGGTATAAAATTCGATTTGAAGGCGACCCCGAAGTAAAGTTAGTTTTTATTAACGAGGAAGGAGATTTGCTAGCCCAAGCAAGGAAAGTTGATGAAAAAAACTTCATGTTTATCACAAAGGAAATATCTGACCCAGAGGTGTCATCAGTTTTTGGGAAAATTTATGAAGAGCTTCCCGGAGATTATTCTGGAGGCATGGAAGTTTATTTGGTTGACGATGAGGGTGAAATACTTTATACTGCCATTTCTGATGCTAATGGTGAATTCAATTTCGAAAACCTTCCAGCAGACAATAACTATGCAATCAAGTTGAAAGAACTTGATTCTGATTACAAAATCTTGCTTCTTGATGAAGTTGGTGATCCGAAAGAAGTATTGAAACAAACTTTAAATGGAGACTTTCAATACGAAGCCCCTGCTCCAGAAGATAATTCAATGTTTGGAAAAGTATATGAAACGCTGCCAGGAGATTATTCTGAAGGGATGGAGGTATTCCTTGTAAATGAGGACGGTAAGATTATGTACACAACCAATTTAGATAAAGAAGGTAATTTTAATTTCGAAAACTTACCTGCCGATCAAAACTTTATGCTGCGTATCAAGGAAACGGGAACTGATTTAAACATGATTGTTTTGAATGAGCTAGGTGAAGTTGAAAGTAAAGCTAAACGAACTGCAGAAGGTGATTTTGAATTTGACCGAGCAGAAGATGCCGATAAAACAGGATTATTTGGTAATATTTTTAAAGAAATACCGGGGGATTTTTCAGGCGGCCTTGAAATTTTTTTAGTTGATGATATTGGCAACATTGTCTACACAACTATAACTGATGAAGATGGTAATTTTAACTTTGAGAACCTGCCAGCAGATCATAATTATAGTATCAAGCTGAAGGATGCCGAACAAGACTTTAGTATGGTTCTTCTAGACGCGAAAGGTGATCTTAAGCCAGTTGGGAAAACAGACAATGGTTATATTGTAGCTAAAGAGGAAAAGAGGCAGCTTTTAGGCAATGTGTACCAAACACTTCCTGGAGATTTTAGAGCGGGAATGGAGGTTTTTCTTCTCGATGATGATGGCCAGATCGTCTTCGTTACTAAAACAGACGCAAACGGTAATTTTGAGTTTGTAAACTTACCAGCCGATAAACACTTTGTAATTCAAGTAAAAGATGCACCTGATGATATAAGCATGGTTGTTCTTAATGAAGATGGCGAAATGCAATCTTCTGCTAAAGCCAATATTGATGGAATATTTGATCCAGAACCTGTCCAAGGGGAAAACGAATCGATTTTTGGGAAAGCCTACCAAGAACTTCCTGGCGATTTTACAGCCGGTATGGAAGTTTACTTAGTGGATGATGCAGGAAAAATAGTATATAAAACCACGACAGATGAGAACGGAGATTTTGTTTTTGAAAACCTTCCTTCCGACAAGCATTACGCTATCCAGTTTAACGAAGAAGATACGGAAATGAAAGTACTCTTTATGGATGAACAAGGAGAGCAGATTGGCAGTGCTAGTGCCGATGCTTCAGGGGATTTCGACTATTCATTTTTGGAACAGAAAAAGGAATATATTTCATTGTTAACGGCTAATGATGCCATTATCAAAATTGTTGAGGACCCAAATTACGTTATGTTCACGATCCATTTCGGTTACGACAACTCGAATGTTCAAAGTGGCGATAAAGGTGAACTTGATAAACTTGCCGATTTAATGAAAAGAAACCCTCATATCTCGGTGAAAATTAGTGCTTTCGCTGACAGTAAAGGCTCAGAAGCTTATAATTTGAATTTAACTCAACGAAGAGCTAATCAAAGCAAAAATTATATAGTTAACAAGGGTATCTCTCAAGAGAGAATAGAAGCAATTGGTTATGGAGAAAAGAAACCAATTGCTCCAAATACGATGCCGGATGGAAACGACAACCCTAAAGGAAGAGCGAAAAATAGGAGAGCAGAAATTCAGCTTTTAAGGCTGTAAAAAGAATCAAATGCGACTCAAAAAACGCATAACTGTTATTTTGTTAGTTTCCTTGCTTATCCGGGTTACCAATCTTTCTGCGGCAGAACAGCACATTCGTTTTGATTTGTTGTCTATTAAAGACGGTCTTTCTCAAAGCTCTATTAATTCTGTAATTCAAGATAAACAAGGCTTTATTTGGATAGGAACGCAAGACGGACTTAATAAATATGACGGGTATTCCTTTACTGCATATTATCACGACCCTGAAGATTCATCTTCTATTTGTGATAATTTTATTAGGGCTTTAGAAGTAGATTCATCAGGAAATATTTGGATAGGAACTGACAACGGTATTTCAAAATTTAATTCGCGAACAGAAACTTTTACCTCTTACTATCATATTCCTGGCGATAAAAAGTCTCCAACTGGCAATGCAGTAAGAGGAATGGACTTCGACAATAGCGGATTGTTATGGGTAGGCACCGCTAATAGTGGAGTGTATTCATTTAACCCAAAAACAGAAAAAGCGATTCAATATCAAGCTAGAGGAACGGGCACACTAAGCTCCAACAACATTTTGGCATTGCTTGCAGATAACAACAATAATATTTGGATTGGAACAGATGGTAGTGGCATTTGCCAATTTAGTAGAGAGGAGCAATCGTTTGTCAAACCATTTAGTTCGGGTTACTCTATCGGAAATGTTATCCATACCATTTATCAAGATATAAACAATAACCTATGGATAGGAACCAACGAGGGTCTATTGTTAGCAGAGAACCCACAAATAGAAAAGGGTAAAATTCATGTTCAAGACATTACTTTAGGTAATGAAGCGCTCGCTGTAAATGCAATTTTCCAAGCCGAAGGAAATAATATATGGGTAGGAACTAGGGGCAGTGGGTTATTCAAAGTGCTAGGAGACAAAGGATTTTCAACCCCCGATATTGATCATTTTGAGTACAATTCAAGCTTGTCATCTAGCTTAAGTGACAACATTGTTCTTTGCCTATTCGAAGACCGAATGGGTTTAATGTGGATTGGAACAAACAGCGGTCTTAACAAGTTCGATCCTAAGAAGCAAAGTTTTAGAAACATAATGTCTGTTGAGAACTCCACTTACAATCTATCAGACAACACAGTATGGTCGATATACGAAGACGAGAATTATTTATGGGTAGGCACTCACCAAGGGCTTGATCAAATTAATTTAGAAACGGGAGAATCTAGGGCCTATCCAAACATTTCAAAATCGATACATTATAGAAATAACAGCAGTGTTTTAAGTATAAATAAAACGTCCAAAGGACATTTACTAATAGGAACAGTAGACGGATTATATAAAGTTGAAATGGACGAAAAAGAGGGCAAGGTTACGAACATAATTTCTATAAAGTATAATGACTACTATTTTAAAAAACATGAAACAAATAATGTCTACATTATACATGAGGCGGATGATGGAAAAATCTGGATAGGGACAAAAAAAGGGTTGGCGATTCTTAATTCCGATTTGACCGCCCTAGGTTTTTATACCAAAGTAGAAAGCGATAAAAGTTCGCTACCAAACAACACTGTGCGGTTTATTCTGCAAGATTCTGCAGGAGAAATATGGGTTGGAACAGAGGGCGGTGTTTCTATTGCTGTTGAAGAAAAAGGAATAGTACGATTCGAAACCTATTCACATTCAAATAATCCAGAATCAATAAGCAAGGACGTTGTAATGTCTGGATGGGAAACCTCTGACGGTACACTTTGGTTTGGCACATATGGCGGAGGGTTTAACAAATTTGATACAAAAACACGAATATTTACTTCTTATATGGAGAAAGACGGATTATCAAATAACGTAGTTTATGGTTTGCTTGGCGATGATCAAGACCGACTTTGGATGACGACGAACAAGGGCCTTACGATGTTTGACCCTAAATCAGAAACATTTGTGGTTTATCACGAGAACGATGGAATTCAAAGTGATGAATTTGATAACGGAGCATATTTTTTGAATAAAAAAGGCGAAATGTATTTTGGCGGAATTAATGGCATTAGTGTTTTTCATCCTTCGGATATCGATAAGAACCTCCACCCACCCCAGATGGCCTTTACCAATTTTAAAATCAACAATAAAGATGTAGCCATAGGATCCTTAGATTTTTATCCGACTCAACTGAATCAGCTGAACAAAATGGAAATGTCATATAGGGTTAATAATTTTACATTCGAGTTTGCCGCACTGCACTATTCTTTTCCTGAAAAAAACAAATATTCCTATAAGATGGTGGGGTTTGATGATGATTGGAATGAAGTCGGAGATCAACGATATGCGCATTATACTAACCTGGCTTCTGGAGATTATACTCTAATAGTCAAAGGAACGAATTGCGATGGTATAGAAAGTGATAATGTGGCCACTTTGAAGTTGATAATTACTCCGCCCTTTTGGTTAACGTGGTGGTTTTGGTTGTTATCAATAATGCTTATTGGGGGCTTTATTTTTCTAGTTATTAGATTCCGTATCAGTCAGATTAAAGCACAGAAAGAAATACTTGAAGGGCAAGTAAAGAAGCGTACCGTAGAAGTAACATCCCAAAAAGAACAAATTGAGCTACAGAAAAATGAGCTAGAAATTGAAAAAGACCGATCCGAAAAACTGCTACTGAACATTCTCCCCGAACAAATGGTAGATGAGCTAAAAATGCAAGGTAAGGCAAAGGCTAGAAACTACAAAAGAGTAACCGTTATGTTTACTGACTTTAAAGGCTTTACGCAAATTGCAGAATCCCTTAAACCTAATGAATTAGTAGAAAGGCTTGACAGTTATTTTATCAAGTTTGATGAAATAATTGAAAAGTACAACGTAGAAAAAATAAAGACGATAGGTGATGCATACATGTGCGCAGGAGGCGTACCAATAAGAAATAAGAGTAATCCGATAGAGGTTGTTCTAGCAGGGCTAGATATTCAAAACTACATTAATCATTTAAGAGAATCCGAACCGAATAATGACAAATTGTGGGACTTGAGAATTGGAATCCACACCGGTGAATTAATAGCAGGAGTTATTGGAATTAAGCGATTTGCATATGATATTTGGGGAGACACGGTGAACATTGCACAACGGATGGAAATGACGGGCCAAGAAGGAAAAGTTAACGTTTCGGGAGAAACATACGAGTTAGTTAAGAATTTTTTCGACTGTACGCACAGGGGTAAAGTTGTAGCGAAAAACAAGGGAGAAATTGACATGTATTTCGTTGACGGAATTAAGTTAGAGATGTCCAAATACGGCAAAGGTAGATTGCCTAATGATGTTTTCTGGGATTATGTTGATTTGGAACTTTATAGTTCAATCAACTACAAACACGCTGAGAAATATATAATAAAGACCCTTAAAGCGGGTTTATCAAAAGACCTTACCTATCATAATATTAATCATATGGTAGACGTTTGTGCTGCAGCAGAGAGAATAGCCAAAGCGGAGGAAATAAAAGGTGAAGAGCTATTTTTACTTAAAACAGCCGCTTTGTATCACGATGGAGGATTTGTTGAACAATATGAGAAAAACGAGTTTATTGGAGCTAGAATGGCGAGAGAAGCACTCCCTATTTATGGTTATTCAGAAAAAGAACTGGACACGATAGAAAGACTAATTTTAGCAACAAGTATTCCGCAACAGCCAAAAAATTTATTGGAAGAAATAATTTGTGATGCGGACTTAGATTATTTAGGTAGTGATGATTTTTATCGTATTTCAAATGACCTAATGTCGGAATTTATAGCCTATGGCATTGTAAAAGATGCAAAATCGTGGGACGAGCTTCAAATTAAGTTTTTATCTGCACATAAGTACTTTACAAAGACTGCAATTGAAACAAGAGAAGCTAACAAGCAACTTAGACTAGCTGAAATAAAGGAGAGATACAGGAAGAATAAGTATTAAAAAAGGCGCCTTAATTGAGGCGCCTTCTATATCAATATTTCCTTAGAGCATTATGAGAACAAACCAACACCACCGCCTGATATTGTGGCAGTAGGGTTAACAACCAATACTGGAATTTGAGCTTCGTTTGTAATCAATTCTTGTTCTGAGCTTTCCCCCATAATGTTAGATAGAAAACCATCATCTAAATTCATAATTGCGATTAAATCACAGCTATTACTAACAGCATAACGAATTATGTTTCCTTCGAAATCACCATCACCATCCGAAACCTTAGTAGTAAATGAAACATTATTCTCAGCAAGATATTTTTTCGCGAAGATTATATTTCCGGCTAATTTTTGCTTAAAAATTGCGTCTTCAACTTTTTCGAATAATAAGTGAATTTTAGAATTAAAATGTTTCGCAATTTCTACAGCATAACTTAGCTTTTGTTTAGTAGCATTTTCTAAATCGATAGGCAAAATAATATTAGCATATCCATTAGTTTCAGCTCGCTTTTCTTGGACAATAATAAATGGAACAATCGAGTTTGTCACAACTTTCATAGCATAACTGCCAACAAAACGCTGCATCCCCTTAGCCCCATGGGTTCCCATAATGATAAGTTTGGCCCCTAATTCAGCAGCAGTTTCGCCAATATCTTCAAAGATATTTCCTACACGAACCATTCCCTCTACTTCGATTCCAAATTCACTTGCTGCTTTAATGGCAACATCATTAATTTTGTTTTTTGCCCCATCGACATCTGGGAATTTTTCAACAACGTGAAGAACAATTAACTTTCTGCCAGACGATTTTGCTACCACACCACCGTGATTTATCGCACAATCTCCAACGGAAGTAAAATCTGTTGGAACAAGAACTACACCTTTACTCATAATGTTAATTTTTTGTAATTTGGTACAATGTAAAAACTTTTGTGCAAATCTAGGTATTTTCGCAATCGATAAAAAGTTAATGATATCACAAAAAAGGGCAGCAATTAGAATAATAAGTAGAAAATGAGTTAGAAATGCCGCTTTAGGAATTCTGATATGTGTTTTTTAATTTTTGCATATAGCCAAAATGGCAACCTATTTATTCCAAATTATTTCTTTTCAGCTAAAACGTTAGTGATTTAAAACTACAAGTATTACCATAGATTCTGATGGTTTATTGTTGTTGGCCCTAACAAAAGGCTTAGCCAAATTTGATACAGTAAATTGGGAGTAATTAAAACGAAAAGTTTATCCTTTGCAAATCCAAGTTAGCGAGACACTTGTTTTTACATAAGAAATACTTAAATATTCGTTTGCTGGAGAGAAAAAGCCAAATAATTTGCAAATAACTCAAATAATTAACGGCCTATGAACTATTTCGAAGCACATCGATACATTGTTAATCGTTTAGAAGGCGAGCTCTCCGATGATTTAGTATACCATGGCTTACATCACACACTTGATGTTATTGCTACAACTGAATTAATTGCAAAAATCGAAGGTATGTCGTTTCAAGAAATTACAATAGCAAAAACGGCAGCTTTGTATCATGATACCGGCTTTATTTTTGAATATGAAAACAATGAAAGATTGGCAATTGAACTTGCGCAAGAAACGCTTCCAGAATTTGGTTATACCGATTCAGAAATAGAAATTATTTCAGGAATGATTGAAGCAACAATTTCACATATCAAGCCCCGAAATCATCTGGAAAAAATAATGGTAGATGCCGATTTCGACTACTTTGGAAGAGAGGATTTCGAAGCAATAGCAGGTACTTTATATATAGAACTTATTAAACACGGAATAGAATACTCTGCCAAACAATGGGATGAAGTTCAGATGCTATTTTTACAAAAACACAGCTATTATACAAACTTTTCTATAGCAAATAGGTTGCCCATAAAACAAAAAAGCCTCTCAAAATTAATCAAAAGGCTTTCTAAATATTAGTTTTTAGGTTTACTCATGCCTCAACCAACAGCTCATTTAAAATCTCTTTGGCTTGGTTCGTTTCAAGTCTAGGGCCAAACTGTGTTACCACCTTAGATGATGCCTTAGAAGCAATTTTCCCTGCATCAGCATAGCTTTTGCCGTTTGTAATACCATACAGAAATGCTCCAGCAAATAAATCACCAGCTCCGTTTGTATCAATCGCTTCTGCTTTATTAGGTTCAATATCGATGAAAGTATCTCCGTCAAAAACGATTGCACCTTTTTCTCCAAGTGTAATTACGAATTTCTGAGCAGAACCCTTCAACGCCTCTTGCGCTTCTGATAGATTGTCTGCGCCAGTATACAACATAGCTTCTTCTTCATTACAGAAAAGCAAATCAACACCAGTACCAATTACTGATACCATTGGCTCTTTAAAATACTTTACCATAGCCGGATCAGAAAAGGTTAATGCAGTTTTAACTCCATTATCTTCTGCTAGTTTCTTTGCATGCTTCATAGCATCTTGCCCATTTTCTGAAGTAACTAAATATCCTTCAATGTAAAGATATTCAGCAGCTTTAAGAGCATCTTCTTTTATTTCAGCTTTGGAATACGATTCAGTTATACCTAAAAAAGTATTCATAGTTCTTGAAGCATCTTCCGTGGTCATTACCAAACACTTTCCTGTAATACCATTAGCAAGAGCTTCACTTTGTATATTAGAATCTACCCCATTGGAGCTTAAGTCTGACTTGTAAAATTCTCCTAATTCATCATTCGCAACCTTACAAGAGTAATAGCTAGACCCACCAAATTGACTAACCGCAATAATTGAATTCGCTGCAGACCCTCCGCATTGCATGTTACTATCGTTCATATTAATGGCATTTGAAATTCTGGTTTGATGCTCTTCATCAACCAAGGTCATCAACCCTTTTTCTATTTTATGATCTTGTAAGAACTGATCATCAACTTCAGTCACTATATCAACCAAAGCATTGCCTATTCCGTATACATTGTATTTTTTGTTCATTCCTTATTTGATTTGGTTTTCTGCGTTTTTGTGAAATTTTTTGCAAAGATATAATTTCCTAAAAATTCTGTTGTATAATATCAATGTAAGTGGTAATATTGCAGCCCCTTTATGGGGAAGTTCATTAAATTCCTCCTTAGCTCAGCTGGTTAGAGCACCTGACTGTTAATCAGGGTGTCCTTGGTTCGAGTCCAAGAGGAGGAGCTTTTTAAAACTTTATTTTCCCCATCCTGGTTCGCTAGGGTGGGGTTTTTTGTAGGCTGCTGTTTTAGGTCTCATAGAAGAGTTTGGATAAAATTGCGAAAAATATGCAGAGTGCAAATGTGTTATTATTTACTTTGGCCTAAATATTTCGAAATAAATACTATGTAATTAATGTGTTAGCCAGAGTCGTTTTGTTGACTGTTTTTTCTGTTGTAGGAGTTTCCCAGAAGGAATGGAATTTAGTTAAAGAAGAGTCCCCCTTAAAAGTTTATACGCGATTAAAGGAAGGTTCTCCCTACCTCGAAACGAAGGTGGTTGGCAAAGCTAAAGCGGATATTAGTGCAATACTTGCTGTAATGCAAGATCCAGATAATTTCACTGCTTTTATGCCGAACTGTATCGCATCCTCTAAAATAGTTATGAAAGGCGACACATGTCAAATACACCGAGTTTTAATAGATGCTCCGTGGCCTGTATTAGACCGAGAAGGATTTTACGAGTTTAACTACAATTACATTCCTGATTCAAATCAAGTGTTTGTTAATTTTAAGGCGCTAACAGAAGTTTATAAAAAAACCAGCAAAGATTACATAAGAGTTACTGATGCCAAAGGCCATTTGAAATTGGTACAACTCCCCGACAACGAAGTTTCAGTTGAGTACGTAATTTATGCCAACCCAGGCGGAAGGATTCCTTATTGGCTGTCTAATTTGAGTGTCGTTGATTTGCCGTTAGGAACAATAAATGGAGCTTTTCATCGATCAAAACTTCCGGAATACCAAGGAAAGAGATTCTCATTTTTGGAATAAAAAGTCTTTCCAATTTAATAGAAATTTACCATTAATTAGATGGTTTAATTGGCTTACTTTTGCGACCTTAAATTAGCCCTTGCTTAATTATTCAATATACAATCATTCAAGTAGTGTCGAGTGGGTAACTTTCATTCATGGTGCAGGGGGAAGCTCTTCTATTTGGCACAAGCAAGTACGTGCTTTTAAAGCTGAATTCAATGTGTTAATCCTGAATTTACGGGGACATGGAAACAGCAAGATAAACCTCACGGACAAGAACATCAAGTATACATTTAATATTGTTACTATCGATATAGTTGAACTACTCGATTATTTGGACATAAAGAAGTCACATTTTATTGGTATTTCTTTAGGTACAATTATTATTAGAAATTTGGCAGAAAACCACCCAAATAAGGTTAAGAGTATGGTTTTGGCAGGGGCAATTATGCAACTCAATATGCGATCACAAGTACTTATGCGCCTTGGTATTCTCTTTAAATCCATACTACCTTATATGCTTTTATATAAGTTTTTTGCTTATATAATTATGCCACGAAAAAATCATAAAGAGGCACGATTACTTTTTGCAAGAGAGGCAAAAAAATTAAATCAAAAGGAATTTATTAGGTGGTTCAACCTCACGGGTGAAATCAATCCATTATTAAAACGTTTTAGGGCAAATGACGCCAATATACCAACCCTATATGTTATGGGCAATGAAGATCATTTGTTTCTCTCATCTGCTCAGAAGTTGGCACAAGAACATGAGTTATCAGTTATCTATATAGTCCCAGATTGTGGCCATGTCGTTAACGTAGAACAACCCGAGGTTTTTAACGCACAGTCGATTCAATTCATTAGCGAGCAATAGCAGAGCGCTCCAGTTATGCATTTCAATCATTGAGTTGAACATTTGGCTCGAAAGTGGTTGTTTTTATTTCAAAGCTGAGCCAAGCATTGGAGTTTAAAAGGCAACTTCTTTTGAGAATTTGTGTAATGGAAATCAGATATAGGCTTATATGAGTACTTTAGCGACATGAACAAAAGACATGAGCAACTTCTTTGCTTGCTTTTAATATCAAGGTTTGATCTCATGAAATGCTCTTTTTACAAAAAGTTTATAACCATAATAATGCTGGGCTTGGTTGTTTTATTATCCATAATACCATTTTATGGACTTTGCCAAACAGATTGGGAATTAGAGGAAGTAGAGGGCCCATTAAAAGTATATACTAGGTTAAAAGAGGGTACGTCATATCTTGAAACAAAAGTAGCGGGAAAAGGAGAAGCGGATTTGTCAGCAATAATTGCGGTAATGCAAGACGCAGACAACTACACCAAATTTATGCCTAGCTGCATTGAATCATCTAAACGAAACATGAAGGGAGATACCATTCAAGTGCATACAGTTATAACAGAAGCGCCATGGCCCGTTTCTAACCGAGAGGGGACGTATGAATTTAAGTATAAATATTATCCAGATTCTAACAAGGTTATTGTTAAGTTTAAAGCAATTGCCAACAGCACGCCAACTGCTGGCTGCGTGCAGGTAGAAGAGGCAGAAGGTTATTGGAAATTCGTAGAACTTAACAAAAAGGAAATATACGTCGAATACGTTATTTATGCAAACCCAGGCGGCAGCATTCCTTCATGGCTATCTAATATGAGCGTTATAGACTTGCCACTTGGCACCGTAATTGGAGCATTTTATAGAACAAAATTACCCGAATATAAGGAGAAGAAAGTTTCATTTCTAAATTGACGAAAAGAAGTTTCGTTAATCTGCCCTAGTAAATTAATAGAATACAGTCAGAACATTTCATCCCTGCAAGGTAAACTTGATAATAATTAGGCCGCCATAGCTCCAGGCGATAGAGGTGTCACAAGTTTGGCGAATGCTATACGGACTTATTAATCCCTTATTTCCCCATTTCTTTTTTGCAAGACAGGTTATGCTTTCATTTTTTACTCTTTTTTCATAAAAAAGACTTGATAAATGTATGTTTGAGGCTAAGCTATATGTGATTTCCTAAGCCCTATAAATTGGTTTTGTTCCTTTTTATATTTTTGGCGTTATGTAGTTAGTAATCAATAATATCGTTCAACTAAATCTAAGAGACTATGAAACACGTATACACAACACTCTTAATCTTAATAACATCAGTTTGCTATGGCCAAGCAAAGCTAGGCAGTCACACAGTCACATTGATTAATCCATGGGCTGAAGACGCGTCAAAATATTCAAAAGAAATGTTGCCAGAACTATACGAAATAAGGCGGTCATTCTCCGACTCACTTAAACAGGCTCAAGGTTACAATCAATTGGCTGTTTCTCTTAAAGAAGGCCTTTTCAATGGAAAATTTGTCGTTCTGGATGGGTTTTATAACGAAATGAGCTTGAAGAAAATTAACTATTGGGTATCTAGAGTTGATACCGTATTTATAGAAGACCCAGTCACAGAAGAATTAGAAGCTTTAACAATGCTTGTCGAATTCATTTTCCCTGATGAATGCTCAAAAGTTGATATTGTATTTGACATGGAATTTGATGTGAGCTCCCAAACAATGAATTACTCCACAAGAGAGTATATTATATACCGAGAAAAGTTTAATGAATTTGGGGAGCAGACCGGAACTCCTATTTTGTTTATCCTGAAGCCTAAAGCATAAAGCATGCAAAACTTTATTTCCCCATCCTTGTTCGAAAGGGTTGGGGTTTTATCGTATAGAGCCTTGCGGTTTGTCTAGGCCTTGATTTCACCCGCACAAAATCGTTATCAGTATATATAGCCTATGTATTATGTAAACGATTACTTTTGATTCGCATTATAACCCTAACATATGAAACATTTTTTATTAACTATTTTATCGTTTATTTCCCTCGTTAGTTTCTCTCAAAACCCTTTATGGTTGAGATACCCTAGTATATCACCTAACGGAAAAATAATTTCGTTTAATTATAAAGGAGACATTTATCTTGTTCCAGTAGAGGGAGGCAATGCAAGAGCAATAACTACACATAAAGACCATGACTTTATGTCAACATGGTCTGCTGATGGAAAAAACATTGCTTTTGCATCCAATCGATATGGCAACTATGATGTTTTTGTAATGGCGGCAGCCGGAGGAGCGGCAACTCGATTAACGTATCATTCTGCAAATGATTACCCAAGCTCTTTCGACACGAATAACAATGTGCTTTTCAGCTCAACTCGATTAGATTCATATTTGAATAGTCAGTTTCCTTCTGGGTCTTTAAACGAGTTATATTCAATAAATAAAGACGGCAATTTAAATCAGATATTAACTACTCCTGCAGAAAGCGCACAGTGGAACAAGGCTGAAACAAAACTAATATATCAGGATAGAAAAGGCTACGAAAATCAATGGAGAAAACATCATACTTCTTCAGTTACACGAGATATTTGGTTATTCGATTCCGCAACAAAAGAACATACACAATTAACAGATTTTAATGGTGAAGATAGAAACCCAGTTTGGAGCCCTGATGAAGAGTCGTTCTATTATTTATCTGAGGAGTCAGGAAGCTTTAATGTGTGGAAAAAAAACATGTCAGCTGGTTCAAAAATTCAAATAACAACATTTGTTAATCACCCGGTAAGGTTTTTATCTATTTCAAGTAACGGTATTCTTTCATTTAGTTATGATGGCGAACTTTACACGCAAAGTCAAACAGGGGAGCTAAAAAAGTTGGAGATCAATATTAATACAGATGATAATTTCAACACTACTGAACTTATTGATGTAAAAGGAGAAGTGTCAGAAATGACGCTTTCACCAAACGGTAAAGAGATTGCATTTATAGCCCGTGGGGAAATATTTGTAACGTCTATTGATTATTCCGAAACAAAAAGAATAACCAATACACCAGAACAAGAACGAAACATTAGCTTTAGTCCTGATGGCCGAACTATTCTTTTTGCTGGTGAGCGAAACGAGAGCTGGAACATATATCAAATAAGCCTTATTAGAGAGGAAGAAAAGTACTTTTATAGCTCAACCTTACTAAAGGAAGAACCAATCGTTATTTCAGCTGCAGAAACATTCCAGCCAGCATTTTCACCAGACGGCAAAGAGGTTGCGTTTATAGAGGAAAGAGTCATTTTAAAAGTTAAAAACATAGCAACGCAAGAAACACGTACAATTCTTGAAAAGAAGTACAACTACTCTTATTCAGACGGAGACCAAACATACGAATGGTCGCCAGACGGTAAATGGTTTTTGGTTGTTTACCTCCCATATAACCGATGGAATGGCGATGTAGGATTAGCATCTGCTGACGGCAAACAGTTAATTAATCTTACCGAAAGCGGCTACGAATGCTATAAGCCGAAATGGATGATGGGAGGAGAAGCAATCGTTTGGTTTTCTGGTCGACATGGCATGAAAAGTCATGGAAGCTGGGGCTCAGAATCCGATGCTTATGCAATGTTTTTAACACAAAACGCGTACGATAAATTTAACCTTACAGAACCGGAATACAAGCAGTTTAAAGAAGATGAGGATAAAAAGGAAAAAGAGGATAAAAAAGAAGATAATGAGAAAGAAGAAAAAAAGAAAAACGCAACATTAGAGCCGTTGGTTTTTGACTTAGACCAAGCAAAAGATCGTGTGAAAAGGTTAACCCTCCATTCATCAGATTTAAGCGATGCGATACTTACAAAAGATGGGTCAAAACTTTATTATTTGAGCTCATTCGAAAAAGGATATGATTTATGGGTGCGTGATATTAAGAAGGAAGAAACTAAGTTACTTTCCAAAATCGGAACAAGTAACGGGGAACTAAAACTTGATAAAGAAGAAAAAAATGTCATCGTTTTTTCTAACAAAAAAATTCAAAAAATAGATGTAGCAACAGGAAAAGCGAAGGCAGTATCCTATACAGCCAAAATGGAATGGAATCAGCAAAAAGAGTTCGAGTACATTTACAATCACGCCTGGAGACAGGCATTAAAAAAATTCTACGTAGCAGATATGCACGGGGTAGACTGGTCATTCTACAAAAATGAATATGCTAAATTTTTATCTCAGATTAATAATGGGCCAGATTTCGCTGAAATGCTAAGCGAATTGCTGGGGGAGCTAAACGCTTCGCACACAGGGTCAGGATATCGATTTAGAAAAACAGGTGGTGATAAAACAGGGTCGCTAGGCATTTATCCCGATTACAAATACAAAGGGCAAGGCTTAAGAGTAGCAGAAATTATAGATAAAAGCCCGTTATTAGTAGTTGATTCTAAGGCAAAATCGGGAATGGTAATTACGAAAATAAATGGAGAGGAAATTACTAGCTTGTCCCACTACTATAGTTTAATGAAAAACGTAATAGGGAAGAACATTCTGGTTTCATATTCAATTTCTGGCAAGGAACATAATCAGGTATATAAACCGATTTCTCAGCGAGAAATGTACAACCTAACCTATGAACGATATGTGAAAATGCGAAATACGGAAACACTTTTACTTTCAAACGGAAAGATAGGGTATGTGCATGTTAGAGGAATGAATGACGCTAGTTATCGACAAGTTTATTCAGATGTTCTAGGAAAACACGCAGACAAAGAAGCATTGATTGTTGATACAAGATTTAATGGTGGAGGTTGGCTGCACGATGATTTAGCAACGTTTTTAAGCGGCACAATGTATGCTACATTTTTACCAAGAGGCCAAGACATTGGCAAAGAACCCTTGAATAAATGGTATCGCCCATCTGCACTATTAATTGGCGAAGGAAATTATTCTGACGCACACGGGTTCCCTTTTGCATACAAAGCCCTAAATATTGGAAAAACGCTTGGAATGCCAATACCTGGTACGATGACAGCGGTTTGGTGGGAAACCCAAATTAATAGGAATTTATACTTCGGAATTCCTCAGGTCGGGATAAAAGGAACTGATAATAAGCTTCAAGAAAATAATCAGTTTTATCCGGACATCATGATAAAAAACGATTATAGTTCTGTGGCGAAAGGCAAAGACAAACAACTAGAAGAAGCCGTGAAATTATTATTAGCAGAGTAAATTTATTTGAATATTTAATAAGTTATTTAAGCTGATCCACCATATTTTCCTGAGCACAAATTAACTTTGTAGCTGCGCTGCTCAGCATTTTGAGCAAAAAACAATTCTAATTAAAGGCAAATTTTCATCATCCTTATAGAATTGCTTAATATTGTAAGTAGGTACTTGCTGAAGCTAATG
>CAJQPE010000104.1 GCA_905480125.1 uncultured Flavobacteriales bacterium
CGCGCATAAGCCATTAGGAAATGCCACAGCCTCAGCACACATGGTCTGCCCCATAAGAACACTACAATCTACGAAACCGAAAATATAAATCCATGATGTAAATTCATATGGTGCTAAATCACCAACATTAAATATTAATGAATTTCCACTTTGAGCATCAGGCGTTGGATTCCCCCCCGTGATAATAAACTCAGCCGGTATTTCTACTTCTATGTAAGCACCAAAGGCAGTATCTGTTCCATTGTTAGTTACTCCAACATAATATGCGCCACTAAAACAAGGCCGCATATTACCAGACCAAATTTCAACTGACAAATCCGAGCAACTAATTACTGGTTGAAATCCAAAATCTAGGTTATCAATTATTGAGTCGTTTGCGCCAAGATTCAACGTGTATGAATTTGAACCAGGACACAGTGGATCTCTCAAATTTTCATCATCAATTACTGACATAGTGTAATTACCACTATCTAAATACATTTCGTAATCACCAGCCGAGTTGGTGTTAGCATAGTGAGGTCCAGGAGTTGCAACAATTGTTTTATTGAACATAGCATTTTCTGAGGCATCATTTATACAATCCGCTGACAAATCATCAAACACATTACCTGAAATATGATTTGGCGCACACCAATTATCGATTACGACACTAGAAGTTGACGCACACCCAGATGCATCTATAATTGTAAGCCCATAATATCCCGGAGACAGGATACTAAACATTGAATTAAAATAAACATAAGACGGTGCGCTACTCCAACTTAATGTATATGGACCAGTGCCATTCGAAACTTGCGTATAGACAGTTCCATAATCTCCGCAATACCATGGTTGATTTACTGTATTCAACACACTCAGTGAAACAGAATCTACCGTAACAGAATCATAAGCTTCACACAAGTTAGCATCTTGAATAGCTACATAATAAAAACCTGTGGGCAAACTATCTATGGAAGAACCTAAAAACCAGGTCATACCAGAATCAGAACTTGATTGAAAGGGAGCTGTGCCTCCAGTAACAGCGAAATTAATTTGACCAAAACCTAGCCCACAAACTGCGTTAGAAGTTGCATTAAATACTAAAGGAGCCGGTTCGCCAATATTAGAGGTTACAACAAAACTACAACCCGAATTGTCGGTAATTGTACAAAAATATGCACCTGCTACGAGCCCGGTAGCAACTTGCGAGGTTTGCCCAGAAGGGTTCCATAAATAGGTATAAGGACTTACTCCTCCTCCTGGAGTTGCTGTCGCGGTGCCATCTGCTGAACCATTACATAATGCATCTATAGATACAGCAGTACCAACCAAACCAGAAAATCCACTGGCAACAGTTAAAATAGAATCGACTGAACAAGAGTTACCATCGGTAACGGTAACAGAATAATTTCCTGCACATAAGCTTGTAGCAGTAGAATTAATTGCTCCGCTTGGCCACCATGTATAACTATAAGGTGATACACCACCACTTACTGCTACAGTAGCATCTCCATCGCAAGAGCCACAATTAGCGGCATTAGAGCTTGCAGCTAATGTTAAAGAAGGATCAATTCCTACAGTACCTGAAGTCATCCCAGCACACCCATTCATATCATAAACCGTTACCATATAAGTTCCTGCGGTAAGTCCTGTTGGGTTAAGTGTAGTTAAAGAACTATCGCTCCATGAAAACGAGTAGCCTGGCGTGCCTCCATTTACTACAATTCCCAAGCCACCATTATTTAAATTACATGACTGATTAGTTACATTATTAACCAATACTATTACAGGCGAGGGTTCAACAAGCGTAGAAGAAACGACCACAGAACAGCTTAAGCTATCAGTTACAGTCAACTGGTATGCACCTGCACATAAATTTACCGCTACACTTTGCTGCTGTAGGCCTGTTGCCGCATCCCACTGATAAGAATAACCCGAATAAGAAGGTACGCCACCACTCGTTGTGGCCATTATCATTCCATCGCAAGAGCTAAAGCAAAAGGGGTCAACTGGCCCTAATGTAACCACAGGAGATCCTAGGGCAGATACAATTACTGACGTTACAAAATTGCACCCTCCTGCATCGCTAACAGTTAATTGATAACTACCAGCCGAGACTCCTGTTAAATTAGAAGTCGTAGCAGCATTGCTCCATACATAGCTAAACGGGCTTATGCCACCAACTATACTTGTTGAAATAACACCATTCGGTTGGCCACAGTTAGGTTGCGTGATGGATGGATTAACTGAAGTAATTCCTTGACCTAACACATTAATAGTGTCGGTTGCAGTGCAACCTAAGCTATCCGTAACTTGAATAATATAATTGCCCATGCAAAACCCCATTGCTGTTTCATTTACACCTCCACTGCTTGTCATACCATTACCCCAATCGTAGCTATACGGACTAGCTCCACCGGCTCCTACTTGCACACTTATTTCGCCTACACATTGACCACAGGTGTCGGCTGCAGCTGTAGTCGTAATATTAAGGCTACCTGCACAGCCATCAATCATATCATTACCCACAGCCATACAACCGTTAGCATCGACAACAGTAACCACAACCGGCCACGGCGTTGCACATAATCCAGTAGCGGTTACTGTATTCGATCCGTTAGACCACATGTAAGTATAAGGCGTTGTTCCGCCTTGAACAATAGAATTAGCTGTTCCAATACATTGGCCAGTGGAGTCGGCTGTTGTGGATACATTTACAATAAGGGGAGCGGGTGCACCTATTGTTACATTTGCAATTTGTTGGCACCCATTGTTATCGGTAACCGCAACGCTATGCACACCATTGCATAACCAAATAGCGGTTGCTGAAACTTCCCCATTGCTCCATCCATACCAGTATGGTGCATTACCTCCGACAGCCATAGCCTGTGCCATGCCATCGCACATACCAAAACAAGTTTCATCAGTTGAATTGATACTTACAGAAAGTTGAGTTGGATCGGTTACCGTATAATTAAACACAGAATCAACTACAGTTCCATTATCGGAAATAGATACCGTATAAAGTCCAGGAAATAATCCAGCAATACTGCTAGAGTCGGCCCCATTCGACCACAAGAAAGTGTATGGTGCAGTTCCTCCAGTAACAGATAGGTCTACCGAACCATTACCATCACCGAAACAAGTAGGATCGGTTACTACCTCGTTTACGGTAATCTGCGAAAAAGATGCCGAAGCAACAAAAATTGATAAAACGGTTAGATATGTCTTTATGTTTTTCGTAATGAATGAGTTAGATTTAATGTATTGACGAAAACAAAAATCAATAGTTGCTTTCTGTCAAAATTATAAACGTATATTTTTGATAAAAAGGGACAAAAAAAAGAAAAACAGAGGGCTAAGCCCTTTTTCAATATCCAATAGATCATTCATTGCTAGGTTAATCATTCATCGTTAAAAAACAATCTTTAATCGCAAAAGCAAATGAATAGCTAATAGTAAAGCGTTCAAAAATCAATTTTAGAATATCCACAACTGTTTTTACTATTTTTGGCAAGCTGTGATTAACCAAAACATTTCTTTAAAAGACTTCAATACCTTTGGTATTGAAGCATCTGCAGAACACTTTGCTCGATTCTCATCTATCAAGCAGTTAGCTGAACTTTTTTTAGACAAGCGATTTCAAGAACCAAAACTAATTATTGGGGGCGGCAGTAATTTGTTACTTACTAAAAATTTTAACGGCCTTGTTCTTAAAAATGAAATAATAGGAAAAGAGGTTGTACTCGAAAATGAGCAGGAGATTATTCTAAAAGTTGGAGCAGGAGAAATCTGGCACAATTTCGTGCTATTTTGCGTAGAAAGTAATTATGGAGGAGTTGAAAATATGTCACTAATTCCAGGAAGTGTTGGAGCTGCACCTATGCAAAATATTGGTGCGTATGGCGTAGAACTAAAATCTGTTTTTGTGAGTCTTGAAGCCTTTCACATCGAAACGGGAAAAGTTCATTCTTTCGATAAAGAGAAATGTAAGTTTGGCTACCGAGATAGTATCTTTAAAAACAGCCATAAAGACCAATATATAATTACATCTGTTACTTTCCGGTTAACTAAAAAACCAACGTTTAATACTTCTTATGGAGCAATAAATCAAGAATTAGAACGCATGGGTGTCACTGAGCTTTCAGTAAAATCAATTAGTGATGCTGTTATAAATATTAGACGAACTAAGTTGCCCGACCCCGCCAAAATTGGCAATTCTGGTAGTTTCTTTAAAAACCCTGTGCTAACAAACAAAGTTTTTGTCAACATAAAACAAAATTATCCAGAAATTGCCTCTTACCCCAATGGAGAAAATCATACTAAAGTAGCTGCTGGGTGGCTAATTGAACAAGCAGGGTGGAAAGGAAAGACCATCGGTAATTACGGAGTTCATAAAAATCAAGCTTTAGTGTTGGTCAACTATGGTGGAGCTACTGGGAGTGAAATTTATGAGCTATCGCAGAAGATTATTGATTCAGTAAAGGCTAAATTTGGTGTCGAATTACAACGAGAAGTAAACATCATTTAGTATGGCTAAGAAAACTCGAAAAGAGAAACAACAAGAGCAACATCAGCCGGAGGTAAATACTGCTCAAAAAAATGTTGCTTCGAATTCAAGTGATTCTTTTAGTAGGAATATAAGTATCGTATTAGCATCAATTTTAGGGTTAACTTTTCTTGCTTTTCTTCCTTCATTATGGAACGATTTTGTGCTTTGGGATGATCCAGAATATGTTTTCCAAAATCCATTTTTTAAGGATTTTAGCTTTGCTACAGTTTTCTCCATAGACACATTTTATATGGGTAATTATCACCCTTTGACTATTCTCTGGCTGTATTGGGAATCTCTATTTTTTAGCGGTGGCGACCCAACCATAAACAATGGATTTGAACCATTTGGTTTTCATTTAAATAATTTATTGCTCCATTTAGCGAATACTGCTCTAGTGTTCTTTATCATAAAAGATTTTATAGGTCAAAAGAAATGGCAAATTGCAGCAATTACAGCTGTACTTTTTGGCATTCATCCCATGCATGTTGAGTCTGTAGCTTGGATAAGCGAAATTAAGGATGTACTTTATGGTTTCTTCTATTTAGCAGCCTTGCTAGCATATGTTAGATATCAAAATACCGAAAATAAAAAATACGTTGTTGCTGCTTTTATTTTATTCGGCTTGTCTATGCTCGCAAAAGCTCAAGGAGTAACACTTCCTGTGCTTTTTGTGTTAATGGATTTATATAAACAAAGAGGATTTAGTTTGCCTTATTTTTCTAATTCAACCGATGATAATTTGGATAAAGGAAAATTCAAACTATCAGTTTTCTTAGAAAAAATTCCGTTTTTCGCACTATCGGTTTTCTTTGGGTTATTGGCGATTAAAGCCCAAGAAGCTGAAGCTGCAATTAATCCTAACTTTGAAGGCATTGATACACTGTTTTATGGTTCGTATGGCATCTTGCATTATATCCAACAACTATTTCTCCCGATTGGACTATCTGGAGCTCATCCATACCCATCTAACCCAGTTTTTGAACCGCTACCGGGGTACTTCAAGCTTCTTCCTCTTGGAGTTATAATTTTAGGAATAGTAACGTGGTTTTTTGGTAAGAAAAATAAAGATATCTGGTTTGGTGTATTATTTTTTCTTATCACTATTTCCATTGTATTAAAATTGGTTCCAGTTGGCGATACCATTGTTGCAGAAAGATATACATACATTCCATATATTGGATTGTTCTTCGTTTTAGGCTCCTTTATGCATCGATTATCGCAAAACCAAAAGCTCAAACAACCGCTACAATATTTAACAGTTGGGGTTGTTCTTCTTTTAAGCGTTATTACCTGGCAACGAACTAAAGTATGGGAAAGCACTTTTACTTTTTGGAGCGATGTAACAGAAAAATATCCGAATTATTGGAGAGGTTACAATTGCATTGGTCAGGAATATTCTCAGATGGGCAGTGCTGCTGCTAAAAACGGAGAAACAGAATTAGCTCAAGAGCATTATAAAAGTGCAATAGCTAATTTAACCTTGGCTTGCACGAACGACAAATGGGCGCCACCAATTCCTTATATGCTTCGGGGAGCAATTTATATCGATAATCTCAAAGATTACGACCTTGCTATTAAAGATTTTCGAAAGGTAATTTCTTTCCCAAACCCCAATGATCCAACCCAATTAGATGCTAGGTATAATTTAGGGCTAGCCTATATCCGGAAAAAAGAATTTCCTGCTGCTGTTGAAATCTTGAACCAATCTATAAATATGGCCCCGAACAATCCAAAGGGACATTACTTTATGGGCCTTGCTTTAGCGGGAGCAAAGAATTATGCCGCTGCGGAACAAGCTTATACTAAATCGATTGGCATTAACCCCAATTATATACCAGGTTACTTGAATCGAGGTGTATTATATACCGACCAGCTTAATATTCCTGCTAAGGGAATTGACGACTTTAATCAAGTATTGGCGCGGCAACCCAATCATAGAGATGCACTCATAAATATTGGCATTTGCCTATACAAGCTTGGTAAGCTCAGCGAATCGATTCAGCAATACAACAAATGCATCCTAATGATGCCAAATAACGGGCGGATTTACTATTTGCGTGCACTTGTTTATGCGCAAGGTAACGACTTTACGAATGCATATGCTGACGCTCAAAAAGCAACCATGTTAGGTATGCAAATGAATCCACAGCAACTCGCTCAATGGAAAACTAAGGCAGGTGTTTAACTTGATACGTGTCTGTATAATCATATTATTTGCAGCATTTTCATTTTCCTCCTACAGTCAATATATGAAGGCTAACTCTATGTATATTGGTGTCAAACCTAGGTCGGACTATAACCCTTATGAGAAATCTTCTTCAACATCAGTAAACATTCTACCGTTTATCTACGAGTATCGCCACGAGGAATATAAAGGAATTCAGGTAAGACCAATATTAGATTTAAGATTTGGTGGAGGGGCATCACAAATTTCTGCATTTGGATTAACAGGTGCATACAATATCTATTTTAGTGATGCTATAAAACGTAATTATTTTATTAAACCAAATGCAGCAGCTGCGTTAACATACAGCTACAACCGATTAGATGAATTCAATGGCCTTTCCCTATCGCTAGAGCCAAGCATAAGTATTTTAGCAAACCCAAATTTCTTGATTACCGCAGGGCTTAATCCTAGCTTGAGTTATTTTATTGGCAAAAATGGAAAAGCCGCTGCAGGAAACAGTTCCGGATTTAAAGCGGATTGGGGTTTCTTTTTACACTTGGGCTACAATATGTTTAGTGTGATGTATTAGAGGTGAATTGCTACAATTTACCTAACTCTCCCTTTACAAATTCGGCTAGTTCTTTTACATAAGACGCAGAAAAATCGAATTTAACCCCAGCTGTTTCGTAAATTACACCAATAGATTTAGTGTAACCTAATTTTAAAGCACTCATATACTGCTCAACTGCCAGAGCTGGATTAGACTTATAGTTTCTCCATACCGCAATGGCACCCAATTGAGCCATACCGTATTCGATGTAGTAAAAAGGTACCTCGTACAAATGCAGCTGCTTTTGCCAGGCAATCGCTCTTACCTCATCAAAACCCGACCAATCGGTTATACCTGCACTAAATTCATCAGAAATTGAAGTCCATTGAGCTAATCTTTCTTCTACAGAGTGTGTTGAATTTTCGTAAACCCAATGCTGAAATTTATCAACCATAGCAATCCACGGAAGTATGCCCAATATCTTTTCCATGTGCTCTTTTTTGGCACGTTTTAGATCAGCTTCATTTGGGAAGAAAACATCCCAATAATCCATTGTAATCAGCTCCATACTCATAGAAGCTAACTCTGCAACTTCAGAAGGTGTGCTCTTAAAGTCGGTAATTGCCAAATCTCTACTTAAGAACGAATGAACAGCATGACCAGCTTCATGAATCATGGTTATTACATCTCTAAACGTTCCAACGGAATTCATATAGATAAATGGCACGCCAACTTCGTAAAGCGGGTAGTTAAACCCTCCTGGAGCTTTACCCTCTTTAGAATCTAAATCTAAATGCCCCATTTTGTCCATTATTTGGATGCATTCTCCAAAATACGGATTCACCCTACCTAAACACTCTACAGATTTATCAATCAACTCTCTACTACCTTCGAAAGGTTTTAAGGGTGCTTTACCTGATACATCAACATCCCCATCCCAAGGTCGAAGAGTGTCTAGTTTAAGCTTTTCTTTTCTCTCTTTAGAAAACTGAGCCGTAATTGAAACCAACTCGTCTTTAATAGAGTCGTGAAAATTGAAGCAATCCTCTTTAGCATAATCGAAACGCCCCATTGCTGAGAACATGTAATCTCTGTAATTCTCAAAATCAGCATTTTTTGCTACCTGTTGTCTTTTCTCGATTAATTCAGAGTAAAGTGTATTCAATTCATTCGAATCTTCAGCTCTTCGAAAGTTCATCAAACGAAATACTTCTTCACGCTTTGCTCTATCGGTATTTTTAAAAAAGGTAGCCGCCTTTTGCATGGTCACGCTTTCGCCATCTATCTCAACCATCATTTTTGCTGAAATAACACCGTATTTCTGCGACATGGTTTGCAACTCCGTTTGAATAGGAATGTTCTCTTCTCTAAACAATTCAATTGCGCTTTTTACACCTCTTAAATAGATGAAATACTTCTCAGCATCTAGTTCTTCAAGATGCGGGGAAGCAACCAATTTTTTGTTGAAGTCATTAGAATAAGGAGCTATTTTAGGAGAAATTTCGCTTACAAAGAAGTTAAACGATTTTGATAGTTCTTCATCCCTGGTGTCAATATTCATTTTGATATAACGCCAAGCCATATCTTCTTCTAACACAGCATCCATTTCACTGCGGTCTAAAATCCACTTTTCTAATTCCGAAACGGAATTAAGTTCTCTTGAATTTAAATTTTCAAAAAAAGGCTCTAGCCCCTGCCAGGAATCAATAACAAATTCTTCTGGAAGAAATGTTCGTTTCTCCCTTTGCAGTATTTCTGCCATAATAAATTTTGTTGTTATTTGGACTTAAGCGAAGTAGACTTGGTCACTTTACCTTTTGCTCCTGTTGCTTTTGGAGCCTTAGTTTTTGCTACTTTTGGTTTGGCCGTTTTTGCCTTTGGCTTAACCTCTTTTTTTGTCTTTGCTTCTAAATTGGGCTTTTCTTCCTGCTCTTCAGGTTTTAATAGACCCGATTCAATTAATAGATTGTACCAGCGTACTACCTTTTTAATATCAGAAACGTAAACGCGGTCTTGATCATAATCAGACATCGACTTTAAGAAAAATGCTTTTAATTCATCAGCAGAAGACTTATGACTAACACCTGCTTTTCCCTTGTTTTGATCATATATCTTTTGAAATACATCTTTAAGAGGAACATCTTCAGTTTCGCTAAATATACTGATATCATCTAAAGCGCTGACCTTGTGTGTTGCATAAGCAGCCATTCTCTTGCCATCTTCTATAGACTCAACAACGATTCCGTTCTTGGTTGAGCCAACTACTTTGTGCAATCCTGAATAGCCTGCTATTGATATAATATTTTCTAAATCCATGTATTAATTTTTATGAACTACAAACATAAGCAATGGATTCCCCATAAAAAAAGGGAGACAATCAATTTATCTCCCTTTTTTTAACAATTTGTTAAACTTTTTAGTACAGTGTCACTTTTTTGGTCGAAATCTGTCCGCCAGTATTCAATTCATAAAAATAAACACCTGAATCTAGATTTGATAAATCGAAAGAGTAATTGTGATTACCTTCAGCTAGAGATTCGGCAATTAAAGACTTAACTATTTTACCTGTAACATCATATATTGATAAATCAACATTTTGATTTTTAATATTGTAAAAGCTAATATTACTTAAGCCAGTTGAAGGATTCGGGTAAACAACAAGTTTTGCTGAATTGGAGGTAGTAGTTTTAACGCCAGTTTCTGGCAATGTATTGTTGTTGTATTGAGCATAAGCAGAATCTGCGCTAGATTCTAAATCAGCCAAATCGTCCCCTGCAATCAAGGCAAACGCAACCGTTACGCTATCGCCATTAGCTAAATTAAATGGGCCAGTAGATACAACGTTGGAAACGTCTTCTCCTCCAACTGCCGCTACACTAGTACTCATAGCTGTATATTTTTGAGCGGAAGTAAAACTAATATTTGGGTTTATCCCAGGGGGGCTATTATTCAACATAGCGTGATGAATAAAACCATCATTAGTTAATAACTGAACACCAGCATATACTCCTCCAACACTAAGATCATATGTGTATCCCATTTGTTTGGAAACACTTGTAGCGCAATTATTGTTGGCAGCATCGGCAACATCCCAATCTCCATAAATTCCAGCATACATATCAGAAAGGGCAGCACCACTTTGATTACGAACTGTGTACTCAACAATAATATATTTCTGATGCCCTTGAGTTGTCCAAGCAAAGGCTTTATGCCCAACCTCTATACCCAATTGATCTGCTGTTGCATTGGCATCATTAAAAACACCTTCAACATCAAATTCCGAGACTACTGGTGTTATTAATTTACTAACATTAGTATATGGAGTGAAATCCTGATCACTAGTGCCAGAAGCTCCACGAACCATGTCCACAACTTTCCCAGGTATACCTACCATAAATGCAGCATCCCAGAGAATAGAAACTCCTTGCATGTAAGTAAACCCAATACCCTCCGCTTGACTATCTAAATTGTAACCAATCATACCTTTACTGGTTATTGAAGTCGCCACATCGTTAATATCAATATTGATATAATCTACATTAACCGTCACGTTAATATATTCAACCCAAGAATATGTTCCATCGGTTATGTCAATTTGAAACAAAATTGGCTCGTTTAAAGGCGTTCCCGAAAGAATTTCAGCAGTAAAGGGAGCGATACCGTTATCAACAGAAGCCATCATTCCTAAAGTCCCAATTACGTAGGTGTCATTTGTAATATTAATATAAGATGACGTTGTTGACATGGTTGCTGTTAAATTTCCAGATGGGGCCAAATAATTAATAAAAGTCCCAGACAAAGACAACACATCTCCAATAACAAAAGCATCATCTCCATTATCTGTAACAACTTTATTACTCATATCAATTGAAGGCTGCGTTACAGGTCCTATTGCATTGGCAAGATTAATTCTTCCTGTACCTAGCATATCTGCATAACTACTATTTAAAGCATAAATATCGTCAGCAGTAACTTTTAATTGTTCCCCAACTTGCAAAGCATTCATCCAAGAGTTTTGAGATTTTACAAGCGCAGCAGAACCTGCAGCTACTGGAGAAGCCATAGATGTTCCTGTCATACTTCCATAACCCCCACCATCATAAGTTGCCCAAATAGTACCTGGCGCACAAACATCAACAGTATAACCATAGCTAGAATAACTGGATTTAATATCTGAAAGATCAGTTGCTGCAACACTTAAAGCGTAATCAAAACCAGAAGGGAAATTATTATCTTGGTCGTTATCATTACCAGCAGCGCACACAACTAATGCATCTTGATTAATAGTTGCATAGGTAATTGCATCTTGACCCGATTGACCACCTCCTGGCCCACCCCAAGAACAGTTTATAACATCAGCTCCCTGGTCTGCACAGTATACAATACCTTCATATCCAAAAGGAATAGTTTGACCACCTCCAGCTTTAAAAGGCAATAACATACAATCAAAACCTGGCCCAGCAACACCTAATCCATTATCAGTACTTGGCGCAGCGCAACCCGAAACATGAACTCCGTGCTGAGCACCTGGGGTTGCTTGCGGGTCGTTATTATCATCAAACATATTCCAGCCATTAAAGTTATCTACATAACCATCATTATCATCATCTACGCCATTAATTGGATCGTTATAATTGTGCTTTAATTCATCTTGTAAATCTTCGTGATTGTTATCCCAACCCGAATCAACAATGCCAATAACAACATTTGTGTCTCCCTTATTAATATTCCAGGCATTATATGCATTAATCTTTGATAGGTGAGATTGAGATCCTAGTTCTGGGTCGTTTGGACTATAAGACAAATGATATATATAGTTGGGTTCTGCGTACTCAATAATTCCAAAGGAGTATAAGTGGTTAATTACCTTTAAAAGATTAATAGATGATGAATATTCAAATTCATATATTAATGATAAATCGGCCAACTTCAATCCGTACTTATTGAACTCCATTTCTGGTTTTGTTGTTCTTTTAAATTTCTTTTTCAGCTTAACCAGCCCAAGACCATTAATGTAATTAGTAAACTCCTGTATTGCAACATCTGTTTCAGTACAATAGATTCGTTGTGACTCTTTAAACTTAACAACCACAGTTTTGGACATATAATCACTGTCAACTATGCCTTTTGGCATTGTAAATCGATTTGGTTGTTTTTGATATTGTGCAGAAACCAGCACACTTATGGCAAGAAGCCCAATTGTAAATATTTTTTTCATCGTTTAGTAGTTTATTTCTTAATTACTTTTTGCACCCAATTTTTTTTATTCCCTCGAAAGTATAAAAAGTAAACCCCTGATGAGAAACCGTTCATACCAATTTCAGTATTTGTTGAATTTTCAAAGTCAGAATTAGGAACTGACAGCAACTTCATCCCTAATTCGTTATACACTTCAATGTTAGTTATGCCGTTACTTTTATCTATTTCCAGATACAATATATCATCAAATGGATTAGGATATATTGCAATTTGATTATTTTTACTTGCAGCGATATTAGATACCAAAGGAATAGCTACAAATACAGAATCAGAAATTGCAGAACAACCATTTAGATGAAATACTTCAACGTAATAATAACCGGAATCCTGAGCGTATAATATCTGCGAAACTTCATTTGGCATTAAAGCAATATCAAAATACCATTGATACAGCGAAGAAACTGTAGATGTTAAAATTGTGTCATTAAGCACTGATATAGATGGTGTTGGTGGATTTATCAAAAAGGTTAAATCGACCGTATCTGAATATGCTTTACAGCCATCTATATCTGTAACTAATACTCTATAACTACCAGTATTACTCGTAGTGATGGTTGGAGAATTCGCCCCTGTTGACCATAAATAGCTAAAATAGGGATTAATCGTAGCGATTGTTATTGGATCGTTTTCGCAACTTAAGCTATCATTAATATTCAAAGTTGGGGCAGTTATAGTGAATGGATCTACAACTAATTCAACGGTATCTGAACTTTGCAAACAGCCATTAACATCAATTCCGCTTCCATAGTACAATCCGGACGCTGAAACGGATATAATAACTGAAGAATCACCCGTGTTCCATCGTTGTCTAAGAAATTGCTGACTCATCTCTATTTGATCACCGGCACAAACAGATAATGAGTCTTCGAGGATTGTTCCTGCACTACCTATTAAAGAAACTTGAGAACTTGTTTGCAATATACTTTTCAACGCATCAACTTTCCCGTAACCATAATAATTATTTGGTGTGGGTCCAGTGTTATTATCCTCTTTTGCTCCATTCGTTAGGGCTGATTTAATATGAGCGTAATCATAATCAAGGCAAGATTCAAACAGTAAAGCCACCACCCCGGCAACGCCAGGCGAAGCGATAGATGTTCCGTTGGCCGTTCTATGCATACTATCCGGCGCTAATTTACTAGGCTGGTTAATTAACATAGATGCTAAATCTACCATTCGTGTTGCCGCCATTGTTGTTGATCCTGGGCCAACTAGAGTTGGCTTAGTAACTCCAAGTCTTGTTGGCCCTTTTGAAGAGCTTGAATAAAGCTCTCCTGTAGGCTGTCCGATTGGCGTTTGAAGATTTCCTTGAACATCAATATAACTATTAAGATTAACATAATTGCCAACTGTTATTACATCTGGTAAACAAGTAAAACTACTTACAATTGACTGTAGCAAATCCGGATACCTATAAAATGAGCTATCAACTAGCACTGTTGAGTTTGGTATACTATCAACCATATCAGAATAACCCAATATGCCATTACTAGTGCTCCAAACATCAAATTTACCCTGTCCAGTTGTTAAAAAGCTCCATTCGTAATCTGTATGCAATGAATCTGGGTCAATGATAACCTGCATAACATAAGTTTCGTCATCATTTACTTTATAATAACCAATTGCAACATCAGCTATCTTTTGACCAGATATGTTAATTATTGAATCAACAAAAACTCCGTTTCCATCTATAAATGCAGAATAGGATCCATCATAAAAACCGGGCATACTTAGGTATTGCATAGTTCCTCTGTTTTTGTATGGAGTAACAATTAAATCAGCCCCAAATGAGAATAATGCATTGTCAAAATCAGCAGTGTCTGCATACAATTCGAAATACACACAACCACTTGGCGCGTATCCAGGTATTACAATGGACGAATTGAATTCAAACCATGTAAAACTAGTATCGCCTGACAAATCATACCCAAGATGAAATGCGGCTTGCGAACCTGCGTTTCCAGCAGCGCAAACCAAAGCTCGCCCTGTTTGCGCTTTCATTAGCGAATCAATTCGTAAAGCATCTAAATCCAACCCATCGTGCGAACCACCATAAGTCCCTGCACTTATATTTATGACACACGGCAAACCCATTGAATCAGCTTTAGAATATATATATTCCACTGCGTCGGCAACGGTTCCCAACCAATTGGCAGAATTAAAATCACTAGCTACAACAATCAAATTGGCATCAGGAGCCGCACCATAATGGTTGTTCGTTGCATTTCCATTTGATGCAGCCATTCCACTAACATTAGTTCCATGCCCATAGTAGGAAGACAGATCTACATGAGTGCAAATACCTAGATTAATGTCTGTGCTATCCCATTCTTGTCCATAACTAAAACTAGCCGGTGTATTTGATGGTGAGCTAATTGTTTGATCCCAGATATACATCACTTTGGTATTACCCAGTGAGTCGATAAAATCTGGATGCGTAAAATCTATACCTGAATCAATAATACCGACGACAACACCTTTACCTCTGTATGGACTAGATAAAGGAGCTTCTCCATGATAAACTGAAACAACATTACTTTTAGCTCTCATAGAATCTGACAACAATACAGGTTTATGATACTGAAAAGATACCTGCTCTACGCACTCTAACTTTATAAATTCATGAATTTCGCTAGACTCCAATGCAATTGAAACATATCCATGAAAAATATGCCGATACTCTCCACCCCTGTCTTCCACCTCCGCTATTATTTGAGGGTTATCACCTTTTACGTAAAAAATTATTTGCTCGTCCGGTTCTGATTCATAAATCGCCCGCGCAAGAGGTATGCTTATTGATTGAGAGAACGAAAAACTAGAAGCAAATAGGATTAAGGTGGTTATTAAAATTCTCATAATAATTTGATAATTTAATGTACCGAATATACTATATATTCTGCTGTTTAACAAATTACAATTCATGAAAGAAAGGTATTTCATTTAAAAAAGCATATGCATTATTTAAATGATCAATTTTACAGCAATAATGATTCATACCGTTTGTAATAATCATATATTCTAATTTCAAAGACATATTATACTGAGCTGCTTGATCAAAAACTTCTTGTTTAATTTTTATCCCAGGAGCTTTGCATTCAACAATTAATTTTGCCGCACCATCTTTACCAAAAACAACAATATCCCCGCGCTTACTCAAGCTATTATATCTGAGCGAATACTCAAAAACTAAAAGCGAAGCAGGAAAATCTTTTTCTTGAATCAAAAACTGGGCGAAATTTTGTCTCACCCATTCTTCAGGCTGCAATACAACGTACTTTTTTCGAATAGCATCGAAAATTTGCTTTTTTTCGCCATCAACTTTCTTAATTTTGAAAGCATATTCGGGTAAATTTAGCCGCTGCATTAATGCGAAAATAATTAGATAATGAAGACCAAAGAAGAAATAGTCAAAAATTGGCTTACAAGATACACAGGAGCAGCACTTAAAGATTTTGGGAAATACATACTATTAACTAATTTCCAAAATTATGTAGATATGTTTGCTGAAATAACTGGTGCTGAAATAAATGGACTAGAAAAAGCTATGCCCAATGCTACATCTGGTGACATTACTTTGATTAATTTTGGAATGGGAAGTGCTAATGCTGCTACAATAATGGATTTATTGAGTGCTATTAATCCAAAAGCAGCCCTATTTCTTGGAAAGTGTGGGGGCTTAAAAAAGAAAAACAAACTAGGTGATTTGATTCTTCCAATTGCTGCTATTAGAGGTGAAGGGACGTCAAATGACTACTTTCCGCCAGAAGTTCCAGCTCTGCCCGCTTTTAATTTACAAAGAGCTGTCTCTAGTACCATTCGAGAGCACGGCTTAGATTATTGGTCTGGAACAGTTTACACTACTAACCGAAGAGTTTGGGAACATGATAACGAGTTTAAGGACTACTTAAGAGAAACTCGATCAATGGGGATTGATATGGAAACCGCGACTATCTTTATTGTTGGTTTTGCTAATGAAATTCCCTCAGGGGCGATTCTGCTTGTTTCTGACCAACCAATGGTTTCTGAAGGTGTTAAAACATCTGATAGTGATAAGCAGATAACTCGCGACTTTGTAAATAAACATGTTGAAATTGGAATTGATTCGCTTAAAGAATTAATAAACAATGGAAAATCTGTTAAGCACCTCAAATTTGGCTACTAAAATTCAAAGTTTCGAGCAAATCATGCAGGGCTTAAAAAGCAAAGCCTATCAGCCAATCTATTTTCTTACCGGAGATGAGCCATATTATATAGATATCATCTCAAATTATATTGAAAATAACGTCCTTGAGGAATCTGAAAAAAGCTTTAACCAGACCATTCTCTATGGAATTGATTTAAAAGTTGAGCAAATTCTAGAAAACGCCAAGAGGTTTCCGATGATGTCAGAAAAACATGTTGTAATCATTAAAGAAGCTCAGAATATTAAGGACGTTAAAAACCTTATTTTACTTCAAAGCTATATAGAAAAACCGCTCGATTCAACCATTTTGGTTTTGTGTTATAAGTACAAGAAAATAGATTTAAGAACTGCCTTTGGAAAAAAAATAAACACATCTGGATTCCTATTTAAATCAGATAAAATCAAAGATTACAAACTTGGAGAATGGATTACACAATATGTTCATTCAAAAGGATACAAGATCAGTCCGAAAAATTCAGCACTGTTATCAAATCATATCGGCAACGACTTAAGTCGGGTTGTAAACGAAATTGAAAAAACATTTATTCACCTTAGCAAGGGTGACGAACTAGCAGAAGATTGTATCGAAACTAATATTGGCATAAGTAAAGATTTCAATGATTTTGAGCTTACTGCGGCACTTTCTGCTAAAAACTATCTAAAATATAACCAGATAGTTGATTACTTCAGTAAAAATCAAAAAGACCATCCGATGATTAGAACGGTTGGGATTTTATACAATTTTTTCATAAAAGTTCTGATATTGCATTATACAAAAGACAAATCGGAAGGCAATCTTGCTTCGGTTCTGAAGGTTAATCCATTTTTTGTAAAAGATTACCAAACTGGCGCTCGAAACTACAACGCACGAAAGGTGCTCAAAGTAATTAGTTTACTTCGTGATTACGATGCGCAATCAAAAGGGTACAATAACTCTAGCACATCTAATGGAGAATTGCTAAAAGAACTAGCATTTAAAATAACACATTAAAGTCAAAATTCCGCTCATCCTCCAAAACAGCCATTCAATCATTGCATCAAAACAGCGACACATCTTCACAAACTTCTCTCTTATTAATTCATACATTTGACGACTTTAGCAAAAACTAAGATATGAGTAGAGGATTATCAGTAGTTATATTTTTGTGTGTTTCCGTTCTATCTATTGCTCAAGAAACTGGAGCAGTTAGGGGCTTTGTTTATGACAAGAAAACTGAGGAACCAGTAATTTTTACAAATGTTTTCCTGAAGGGTACAACCATTGGTGCAGCAACAGATGTAAATGGATACTTTATGATTTCAAAAATTCCTGTCGGAGATTATGAACTATGTACTACATTTATTGGCTATGATACTGCCTCAGTTGTAGTGAAAATTAAAATAGGTGAAGTTATTACTCGGAAATTATATATAGGTGAATCTTCTGTAAACCTGAATATTTTTGATGTTTCTGCAGAAAAACAAGAGGCACAAACTGAAGTAAAAATGTCGGTTGTAAAAATTACGCCCAAAGAAATTAAGGCGCTTCCCGCTATTGGTGGTGAGGCTGATATTGCTCAATATCTGCAGGTGCTGCCTGGCGTTGTTTTTACTGGTGACCAAGGAGGCCAGTTGTATATTAGAGGTGGGTCACCTATACAAAACAAAGTTTTACTGGACGGCATGATAATTTATAATCCATTTCATTCAATTGGTTTATTCTCTGTATTTGATACCGATATTATTAGAAACGCTGATATATATACTGGCGGATTTAATGCAGAGTATGGTGGGCGTATCTCTTCCATTATGGACATTACAACAAGAGACGGTAATAAAAAAAGAATTAGTGGTAAGCTTGGAATAAGTCCGTTTGGTGCAAAGGCACTTATTGAAGGTCCAATTATTAGGGCTAAGGAGCTTGGTGGTAGCTCTATGTCTTTTATTTTTAGTGGAAAAACATCGTATTTAGAGCAATCATCTAAAGCTATCTACAGCTACATGGACAACACAACTGATACTAGTGCATTATTCAATACTTGGGATGCTCCACCGACCGGCAACCTTCCCTTTAATTATACAGACCTTTATGGGAAAATTTCTGTTAACGGCGCTAACGGGAGTAAATTAAACCTTTTTGGTTTCAATTATAGAGACCGAGTTAATTACGTTGGTCTCACTGATATGAACTGGAATTCGTATGGTGGTGGAAGTAACTTTTTAATTGTCCCAGGAAGTTCAGAAGCTCTAGTTGAAGGTGTTTTTGCCTATTCTCAATACGAAATAAGCATGATTGAAGGTGATGACCCTGAAAAGAAAAGTTCTATTGGAGGATTTAATGGAGGATTAAACTTTACCTACTTCTTAGGTGAAAATGAATTAAAGTATGGTGTTGAGGTATTAAGTTTTGCCACTCTCTACCAATACTTTAATGAACTGGGTACTAAATTTATTGAAGAACAAAATACAACAGAAATGGCCGCTTATGTTAAATACAAATGGAATAAATCTGATAGCAAGGGTAATTCTAAAATTGTAGTTGAACCTAGTCTGCGTTTTCAGTATTATGCAACGCTAAACACACCATCATTAGAACCACGAATTGGAGTTAAATATAACGCCTCAAATAACTTACGAGTTAAACTTGCTTTAGGAATGTATTCCCAAAATCTAATTAGTGCTACTTCAGATAGAGATGTTGTAAACTTATTTAACGGTTTCTACTCTGGACCAGATAATCTTCAAGATTCTGTAACTATTGGACCTAAACCATGGCAGTCTGATAATAAAATATCTCAAAGATCTGTAAAGCATTCTCTTCAAAAAGCAAACCACGCGATACTAGGATTCGAATACGATGTATCCAGAAGAATAAATGTTAATGTTGAGGGCTACTTTAAACAGTTTACACAACTCTCTAATATCAATAGAAATAAAATATATGAAGATGCTACATCTAACGCAGATATTGAGGACGTTTATAAAAAAGATTTTATTGTTGAAACTGGTGATGCATACGGTCTAGATTTCGTTATTAAGTATGACTATAAGCGGCTTTATTTGTGGTTCGTTTATTCGCTTGGACAAGTCTCACGATTTGATGGTGTTCAGATAGATGACGCTGGAAATTTGCGCTCTTATCATCCCGTTTTTGATAAAAGAAATAATTTCAATTTTGTTGGGACATACACTTTCGGTAAAAACTTAGATTGGGATTTTAGTGTTAGATGGAACATGGGTTCTGGGTTTCCTTTTACTCCAACTCAAGGATTTTACGGCAACTATAATTTCAACAATACAGGTATTCAAAGTGATTATATTTCGGCTAATTCTGATTTAGGAATTTATTATGGTAATCTAAATAGTCAGAGGTTGCCTTACTACCACAGATTGGATTTAAATATAAAAAAGAAAGTCGAATTTGCTGAAACTACTCTAGAAGTTAATGCTGGGGTGACAAATGCCTACAATAGAGAAAATGTTTTTTACTTTGACAGAGTGAAATTCAAAAGAGTAAATCAACTTCCAATGCTACCTAGCTTTGGAGTTAATTGGAAATTTTAACATCAAATATTTCATGATTTTTCTCATTAATCCTTTTTAAAGGAAATTAAGTCAGCCCATTACATAATCAATAGATAACTGATTCTCCTCAAGCCATTTTAGATTTAACTTTAACTGCACACCTAAATTAAGTTATAATTTCTTCCAAATTAGCACGTGATGTGACTTAAAATATTACTATTTTTACCCCCCGTAACTAAACAATTAGGATGGCCAAAAATTGTAAATACATCTTCGTTACGGGCGGAGTTACTTCTTCACTTGGTAAGGGAATTATCGCTGCATCATTGGCTAAACTTCTGCAATCAAGAGGTTATTCTGTTACCATTCAAAAACTCGATCCTTACATTAACATCGATCCGGGCACATTGAATCCTTATGAACACGGAGAATGCTACGTTACCGATGATGGTGCAGAGACTGATTTAGATTTAGGTCATTATGAGCGTTTTCTTAATGTGCCTACTTCTCAAGCCAACAACGTTACCACTGGGAGAATATACCAGTCTGTTATTAGCAAAGAAAGACGTGGCGAATATTTAGGGAAAACAGTACAAGTAATTCCACATATTACTGATGAAATTAAAGCAAGTATTAAAAAACTTGGCAATACTGGTGAGTATGATTTTGTAATTACTGAAATTGGAGGAACAGTTGGTGATATAGAAAGTTTACCATATGTTGAGGCCGTCCGGCAATTAAACTATGAATTAGGAAAAAATAATCATCTCGTCATTCATCTTACACTAATTCCTTATTTAGCAGCTTCGGGAGAGCTAAAAACTAAACCAACTCAGCACTCAGTAAAAATGTTATTGGAGTATGGTGTTCAGCCAGATATTTTAGTTTGTAGAACTGAACATAAATTAGGGCAAGACTTAAAAGATAAAGTAGCTCGTTTTTGCAATGTTGAAGCAAAAGCAGTTATTGAAGCGATAGATGCGTCAACAATATACAAAGTTCCAATTTTGATGTTAGAAGAACAACTAGATCATGTGGTTTTAGAAAAACTTAATTTGGAAACGGACTCCATACACAACTTGACCAAGTGGAGAGATTTCTTAGAAAAGTTTCAGAATCCAAAAGAATCTGTTACAATTGGTTTAGTTGGTAAATATGTTGAGCTAAAAGATTCTTATAAATCAATAGCTGAAGCTTTTATTCATGCCGGGGCAGCGAACGAAGTAAAAGTTGATCTAAAATGGATTCACTCTGAGAGCATTAACGAAAAAAATGTTCATAATAAATTGAATCAACTATCCGGGATTCTTGTAGCTCCGGGCTTTGGAAAAAGAGGAATTGGTGGAAAAGTTAGTGCGATTAAATATGCGCGAGAAAACAATGTGCCATTTCTTGGGATTTGTCTCGGAATGCAATGTGCTGTTATAGAATTTGGCAGAAATGTTTTAAACCTAGAAGATGTTGATTCTGCTGAAATTAACACCGGTACAGGAAATCCTGTCATAGATATAATGGAAAGTCAAAAAAGTATTACTGAAAAAGGTGGTACTATGCGATTGGGTGCATACCCGTGCGAACTAACTAAAGACTCTTTAGCTCTTCAAGTTTATGGTAAAAAAAACATTACAGAACGACACAGGCATCGTTACGAATTTAATAATAATTATACCGAGCAATACATAGCTGCAGGAATGAATTTAACAGGTATTAATCCCGATTCTAATCTTGTAGAAATAATAGAAATACCTAATCACCCTTGGTTTATGGGGGTCCAATTTCATCCTGAATATAAAAGTACTGTTGCCAATCCTCACCCGCTATTTGTAGGTTTTGTAAAAGCAGCTGTTACCATAAATGAACTAATTCATTCTTAAGCTTAAATCATATAGTTTCTTAGTGTAGATTTTATTGATAATGTTACCTTTGCCGCTTAATTTCAGGAATTGAGCGATGGATAAAAATTCAATCATTGGACTATTATTAATTGGAGCCATATTTATTGGTTTCAATTACTATAACCAACCTTCGGAAGAAGAAATTGCAAAAGCACAAAATCAAAAAACAGAACAAGCGAAAGCAGATTCAATAGCTCAACTAATACAAGCGGAACAAATCAATGATAATGCCTCTGCTGATCAAAACACAATAAACATTTCTGATGAGAATACTAATTCGGTACTTCTAATAAAGGATTCTCTGCAAGATTTAGAGCAACAATTCCGTTATGGGAGATTTGCCAAATCAGCTTTTGGAACAAAAGCATATATAACTATAGAGAACGAAAAAATCAAAGCTACAATTTCAACTAAAGGTGGAATGCTTGTTGGCGTTGAACTAAAAGAATATAAAACTTGGGATTCACTTCCACTGAATTTATTTGATGAGGACTCGTCAAAATTTGCATTAAGTTTCTTTAAAAGCAATGCTTATAAGGGTTCTGGGGAAATACTAACCAACGAATTATTTTTTGAACCTCAATCAAGTTCCATTGAATTATTTGGTGCTGATAACGGCTCTGTAAGTATGCGACTCTATGGCTCTTCGAAAGACCAGTATATTGAATACATCTATGGATTAACTGGTGATTCATACGTGCTTGATTTCAATGTGAATTTTGTAGGTATGAATGACTTGTTGCGAGACAATAATAATGACATACGTATAAATTGGGATATGAATACGCTTTCACAAGAACGCACTATCTCTGCTGAAAATGCTATTACTACTGTTTTCTACAAGTATCTTGACGAAAAAGATGTGGATTATCTTTCTGAAACAAGCGATGATGAAGAAAATTTAGGGAGATCGGTACATTGGGTTGGATTCAAGCAGCAGTACTTTGCATCAGTGCTCATCTGTAATGATGGGTTTACGAATGATAATGATGCTAAGGTAAGAATAGACCCATTAACCAGCTCTAAATATACAAAGGCAATGTCTGCAAATTTGCTGTTACCTTTCCAAAATGGGGCTGCTTCATCCGAAAATATGCAGTTTTATTTCGGACCAAATCATTACCAAACGCTTAGTGAATATGATATTCAATTAGAAGAAATGATAAACCTCGGTTGGCCGGTTATACGTCAAGTTAGTCAGTGGGTAATAATCCCAATCTTTAATTGGTTAGATGACTTTAACATAAGCTATGGAATAATAATTCTAATTCTAACACTAGTTATAAAAATTGCGCTTTTCCCTATTACATATAAAAATTACAAGTCCAGTGCAAAGATGAAGGTGCTAAAACCTGAAATTGAAGAATTAAATAAAAAACACGAAAAGGATGACGCCATGAAAAAGCAACAAGCTACCATGGCGCTTTATAGAAAAGCAGGTGTTAATCCAATGGCTGGCTGCCTGCCAATGCTCCTTCAAATGCCTATCTTATATGCTATGTTTAGGTTTTTTCCAGCTTCAATTGAATTGAGACAAGAAAGTTTTTTATGGGCTAATGACCTTTCTTCATACGACTCTATTTACGATTTCCCGGGAGGGTTTGAAATTCCTTTTTATGGAGATCATATTAGCTTATTCACTGTCTTGATGGCTGTTTCTATGTATTTCTACACTAAATCTAATTCAAGCATGACAAGCATGGGAAGTGGGCCGCAAGCGGCTCAGATGAAAATAATGACCAACTTTATGCCATTTATGATGCTTGTATTTTTTAATAATTATTCTGCAGGATTAAGTTACTATTATTTCTTAGCTAACTGTATCACAATTTTCCAACAATTTGCCATTAAACAATGGTTTATTGATGAAGATGTTATTCATGCTCAGATTCAGGAGAACAAGAAAAAACCAGCGAAGAAAAAATCTAGTTTCCAAAAACGATTAGAAGAGATGTCTAAACAACAAAGGGCTAAATCTCGAAAATAAGATTGGCAAACTTTTTGAATACATTTAAAAAAACAAAAACTATGAGAGTTACAAATTTTATTATCATTACTTCAATTACTAGCATATTTATTATAGGCTGTTCATCTTCGAAAGACACTACAAAAATATCAGGAGAAAATAATAACGAGGTGGCGCTGATAAATGAGACTGAGGAAACCAAAGAAGGCGAAAAAATAAATACAGGAATTGTTTCTAAAGGCGAAAAAGAAGATCCAAGAGAAAAATTATTAGCAGATGCCATAGCTAACTACCCTGACTCTTTAATCGCTATGTTAAAGAAAACACCCTGCTATGGCAGATGCCCTGTCTTTAGCTTTAAAATATATAGTAGCGGCTTTGTAGACTATTATGGCAAAGCCAATACCGAGATGGAAGGACTTTATTCAGGAAAACTGACTGATGAAAACGTTGCTATTGTTCTTAAAAAAATTGAAAAAATCAATTTTTTTGAATTAAACAACATATACGATACTAATGTAACGGATTTCCCGTCTGTAAATGTTTATGCAAATAAAGACGGCAAGAAAAAACAGATAATTGATCGCCAAGGTGGGCCAAAAGATCTAAAAGAGCTCGAAGCGCTTTTAGATGAAATGATTAAAACCGTTAAGTGGACAAAATCCTAATCTTATTAGGGGAATTGATTCATTACCATTGTAAAATTAGCTATCCTTGATTAACCAATACCTATTAACTGCTCTTCTAAAACCTTTATTTTAGCTTCGGCATCTGATAGCTTTTGGCGCTCAATAATTACAACCTGCTCAGGTGCTCCTTGAACAAATCGTTCATTGCTCAATTTTTTAGTAACACCTAGTAAAAAGCCCTTTGTGCGCTCAAGTTCATCGACCAGCTTCTTCTTTTCGGCGGCAATATCAATCATTCCTTCTTCAATAGGAATAAAATACTCATTTGTGTTTACGATGAATGAAAATGCTTTATCTACTTTCTCCTTAACGTAGTTCAATTCGCTAATATTACACATCTTTTTAATAACAACATCAAGTGATTTATCCAACGGTTTATTTTCTTTAATAGTTAACAGTAATGAATCTTTCTGTGGAATATTCTTACTTATTTTAAATGCTCGAATTTCCGATATAACTTTTGTTGACTGTTCAAAGCTTGCAAGCAGTTCCTTATTTTGTTTTTCTATAATTGGCCAAGAGTTTAGCATCACACATTCCTTTTCTCCTCTTTTTGCGATAAGAGACCAAAGCTCCTCAGTAATAAATGGCGTGAATGGATGAAGTAGGTGAAGTAACTTTTCAAAAATAACAATAGTTTCATCCAATGTTACCTTATCTATTGGATTTTGATATGCAGGCTTAATCATTTCTAAATACCACGAACAAAAATCATCCCATACTAGCTTGTAAGTCGACATTAAAGCATCTGATATTCTGTATTTAGAATAATGATCATCAATAGTAATAAGACTCTCTGCAAGTTTAGCTTCAAACCATTGTATGGCAATTTTACTCGATTGTGGTTGTTCAATTTTATCATGAACCTCCCAGTTTTGAATTAGTCTAAACGCATTCCAAATTTTATTGGTAAAGTTTCTTCCTTGCTCACATAGTTGCTCATCGAATGGCAAATCATTTCCTGCCGGAGAGCAAAGTAGCAATCCAACTCTTGTTCCATCTGCACTATATTTTTCTAATAAATCTATTGGATCTGGAGAATTACCTAACGATTTCGACATTTTTCTTCCTAATTTATCACGAACTAATCCAGTTAGATAAACATTATTAAATGGCTTTTCTCCTTTATATTCATAACCTGCCATAACCATTCTGGCTACCCAAAAGAACAAAATATCTGGCCCCGTTACTAAGTCGTTAGTTGGATAGTAGTAGTTGATGTCTTGCCCTTTTGGGTTTTTAAATCCATCGAAAACAGAAATCGGCCATAACCAAGATGAAAACCAAGTATCAAGAACATCTTCGTCCTGTCTTATTTCAGCTAGCGAAATTGACCTACCTGATTTGTCTTCTGCTAATTTTTGAGCTTCTTCTTTGTTTTTGGCAACAACAAAATCGTTCGCTCCAGAACCAAAATACCAGGCAGGGATTTGCTGTCCCCACCATAATTGGCGAGAAACGCACCAGTCCTTAACATTCTCCATCCAATACCGGTATGTGTTCTTAAATTTTGCAGGGTACAATTGAATAGTATCGTCCATTACATTTTCTAAAGCTGGTTTCGCCATTTTACTCATATCGCAAAACCACTGTAAAGAAAGTTTTGGTTCAATAACTGCATCGGTACGTTCAGAGTATCCCACCTTATTTATAAGGTCATCAACCTTAACTAAATAACCTTGTTCGTCTAATTCCTTTTCTATTTCTTTTCGAACATCAAACCTATCTTGACCAACAAACAGCTTAGCCTTTTCATTTAATGTACCATTCTCATTAAAAATATTAATAGTTTCGAGATTGTGTTTAATTCCTAATTTGTAATCATTTTCATCATGAGCAGGAGTTACTTTAAGTGCCCCTGTGCCAAATTCTATATCAACATATTCGTCAAAAATTACAGGAATAGATCTATTCACTAAAGGAACTATTGCGCGTTTGTCTTTCAAATGAGTATATCTTTCATCATCAGGATGAACACAAATTGCGGTATCTCCCAAAATAGTTTCAGGTCGAGTCGTAGCAACGGTAAGCCATTCATCATCTGTTCCTTCAATTATATATCGTACATGAAACAACTTTGAATTTACTTCTTTGTGAATTACTTCCTCATCGGAAAGTGCTGTTAAAGCCTTTGGGTCCCAATTAATCATTCTAACTCCGCGGTAAATTAACCCTTTATTAAACAAATCAATAAACACATCAATTACAGCTTCTGATAAGTCTTCTTCAAGTGTGAAACGTGTTCTATCCCAATCGCAAGAAGCACCTAATTTCTTTAACTGTTCAAGTATAATTCCACCATGTTTTTCTTTCCACTCCCAGGCGTGTTTCATAAATTCTTCGCGAGTGAGGTCTTTCTTTTCGATGCCTTCTTCACTTAATTTATTCACAACTTTTGCTTCAGTCGCAATTGAAGCGTGGTCAGTACCTGGCACCCAACACACATTCTTTCCTAACAATCTCTGTCTTCTGCATAATACGTCTTGTATCGTATTATTGAGCATGTGCCCCATGTGAAGCATTCCAGTAACGTTGGGTGGAGGAATCACAATTGTATATGGTTCTCTTTCATCTGGTTCTGAATGAAACATTTTATTATCCATCCAGAATTTATACCACTTCGCCTCTGCTTCTTTTGAACTATATGATTTTGGAATATCCATTGTTATGTTGTTTGAGAATGCAAATTTACTAATTCAAGTCAATCATATAATGATTGAATTAGATAATGATTAATTGAGTTTTCAACTATTTATAGCAATTAATGTTAATATTGATTTAGCCATGGTGACGGTGTTAATGTTTTGTTAAAACCTAAGATTATTCTTAACATTTAACTACATTTGTTTTGAATAATTTTAGATATTAAACTATAAAAAAATACTATGAAAAAATTAACATTATCATTCGGATTAATTCTTGCTTTCGTTTTAGGGTCATTCGCTCAAGAAGTTAGCGGATCTGCTCCAGCAGCAGGAGGAGCCAGCGTTGAATTTGAAAAAGATGTCCACGACTTTGGAAACATGAAGCAGCATGGTGATGCATCTACTGAGTTTAAATTTACAAATACAGGAGCTGCACCTCTAATTATTTCTAATGCTAAAGGATCTTGCGGATGTACTGTTCCGTCTTGGCCAAAAGAGCCTATTATGCCAGGTGAAACTTCTTCTATAAAAGTAAAGTACGATTCTAAAAGAGTTGGACCAATTAACAAGTCGGTTACTATTAGCTCTAATGCGGCTAACGAGCCTACTAAAGTTATTCGAATTAAGGGAATGATTGAAGCTGCTCCTAAAGAAGAAACTATGCCTGTTAAAGAAGCGCCAGTTGGTGCACCAGTTGAGAAATAAACTACATGGTTTTTCACGAAACTCAAAAGCTCCAGCGAATAATCGTTGGAGCTTTTTTTATACTCTCTAGTTTAATCTGTCATTCTCAAGCCCAAATGAAATTTGAACAAAAAACTCAAAACTTTAGTAAAGTAAAACCAGGACATGTTCTTGAATTTGACTATGCTTTCTCTAATTATGGAGACGAACCCTTAATAATCAATAACATAGAAGTGTCTTGCTCCTGTACAAAATTTATATTTCCAAAACGACCGATAGCAACGAAAGAAAAAGACACTATACATGTCACTTTCGATACTAATCATAAAATTGGTTATCAAGACAGAATTTTATTGGTTAATTCAAATGCCGAAAATTCCCCTACCAAAATTAGGTTTAAAGGGATGGTAGATAATAAATCTGAAAAATAATTTCTTCATTTTGTATATTCGCACACCGAAATAATATCATTATGCCATCAATATCTAAAAAAGGCTTTCAAATGCCCGAATCGCCAATAAGAAAATTAGTTCCTTATGCCGAGCAGGCAAAAAAAAATGGAAACCACGTTCATCATTTAAACATTGGTCAGCCAGATATTGAAACACCGCAAATTGCTATAGATGCTATTAGAAACTTTAAAGACAATGTAGTGGAATATAGTCATTCTGCTGGTTTTGAATCTTATCGAAACAAGTTGCGCAATTACTACAAGGAAGTTGGCATAAATGTAAATTCTTCTGATATTATTGTTACAACAGGAGGTTCAGAAGCACTTCTATTTGGATTTATGACATGCTTCAATGATGGAGATGAATTGATTATTCCTGAACCATTTTATGCCAATTACAATGGATTCTCTATTGCGTCTAATCTTTCAGTTGTTCCAGTTACTGCTACAATAGATACAGGTTTTGCTCTTCCTCCGATCGAAGAATTCGAAAAAAAGATTACAAACAAAACCAAAGGCATTCTCATTTGCAATCCAGGAAACCCAACGGGATACTTATATTCAAAAAAAGAGTTAGAGACGCTTAGAGATATTGTGAAAAAGCATGATTTGTTCCTTTTTGCTGACGAAGTCTATCGTGAGTTCTGCTATGATGGCAAAGAACATTTCTCTGTAATGAATTTGGAAGGAATAGAGCAAAATGTAGTTATAATAGATTCTGTATCAAAACGCTACAGTATGTGCGGTGCAAGAATTGGAGCTGTAATAAGTAAAAATACAAAAGTAATGGAAACCATACTAAAGTTTGCTCAAGCAAGACTTAGCCCTCCTACATTTGGCCAAGTTGCAAGTGAAGCAGCTTTAGATACTCCAAAATCTTATTTTAACGGCGTAATTACTGAATACGCTAAACGAAGAAACACGCTAGTAGAAGGTCTTAACGAAATTGATGGAGTAATATGTCCGAAGCCAAGTGGTGCTTTTTATGTTATTGCATCTTTTCCTATTTCTAATACAGAAAAATTCTGCCAATGGATGTTAGAAGAGTTTAATTACAATGGTGAAACAGTAATGATGGCACCGGCAAATGGTTTTTATTCTGACCCTAATAAAGGAAAGAATGAGGTAAGACTAGCATATGTGCTAAACTTAGAATCTCTTAAAAATGCAGTGCGGTGTTTAAAAGAAGGACTTAAAATCTATAAAGAAACAGTTGAAAATACTATTACTATTAATGTTTAGGTTGAATAAGAAGTTTCTTAACTTTTTCTATTGGTCCTGGACAGAATTCTTGATGACAATTAAGGCATGCTTGTACTGTAAAATTGAAATACATTTCCTTGTTTACCTTTTCCAACAAAAGAGAATCAACTTTATCTAAAAAATCAACTGCCTTTCCCTCAAAAGCTGGCCCCAAAATGGTTGAATCAGTTGGAGAAGCCCAATGAGTTCTGCGGACATTATTAAACAAGATTCTATCAACAGTTTTACCGGCAACAATACTATCCCTTATAACTTCAAAATTATCATGCATCTCGCGCATAAGAACTGTCATTTCACTGGTTGCGTTCGTCGGTACTTTGTTTATCTGCACATTACCATCATTTGATTTAGACACATTCGAATTACAAGCCATTACTATACTTGCTGAAAAGAAAGCCATAAATATATATTGCTTATTACTCACTATTCTTTAATAATAACACCGTCAGCAACAAAAGCAACAACAATTTCTGATTCAGTTATATTGTCAATTTCCTCTTGAGATTTACCAGCGTCTTCAGCATAGTGTCTTAGTGTTTCGATGTCAACTGTATCACGAAAAGCTTTACCCTCAAAAATTGCAGTTTTTCCTTGTTGACCATCCGTTGGAACAAAAAATCCGTAATCAGCAAACCTAACCATCATATCTTTTTCACCGCCTAAATCAACAGTCATCCAACAGCCTTTTTTGGAGCAAGTTTCATTTATTACAGCTTCTAGCTTAATTAGCAAAGTATCTTGGTCCTTTATTTTCACACTCAACTCTTCAATTTTCAGAGCTCCATCGGCTTTAATTTTACTGCCGTATGACATGTATGAAGTTTTAGTAACGGTTTCGGTGATATTCGTGTCGTCTGAACTAGCTAGTTCCTGATCACCACACCCAACCAAACCTGCAATTAATATTAAATACAATTTGCGCATAATACTATCATTTTATTAAACAAAGATAACCATGTCTGCATTAAATCACTCAAAGTCCTCATAAAGAATATATTTAATTCTCATTTTTTTAAACTCACGTAGCCTGGGCTCCCAACTCGTTTTTATTTGTTCAAGACTAGTACTTGAAACAATTTGCTCCATTAAGACGGTGTTACCTGCTAACAAATTAAAAAAAGCATTCTCCAAAAAAAAGGACTCCTTTTCAGGATACTGATCATAGGCGTCTAAAATCCATTTCAAATGTAATTCCCGAACAGTTTTCATATAATCTGTTCCATTTTTCGACAAATCCACTCCATAACATCTTTCACCTTTTAGTTTTGGATTTTTAGAACCTTCATGACTTGAAGGAACAAAACTATAACCGTCGTCAGGTAGTTTTGGGTGGCCATATATTTGAAATGGCTCTGCTGTGCCTCTTCCAACACTAACTTTGGTTCCCTCAAAAAAACAAAGAGATGGGTACAAGTAAATTGAAGTCATATTGGGTAGGTTCGGTGAAGGTTTGACAGGTAACTGATAATAATCTCTATGTGTATAATTTTCACATTTCACATACTCTAGAGCACAGCGAACTCCGTTTTTTAGCCATCCTTCTTCATTTACCATTATTGCGTACTCAGCAATTGTCATCCCATGTATAACAGGCACCTCGTGTAACCCAACAAACGATTTATTCTTCTTCTCTAAAACCGGACCGTCCACATAAAATCCGTTAGGATTAGGCCTATCTAATACTAAAAAATCGGTTACGTTTTCAGCACAAGCTTCCATCACATAGCTCATAGTAGAAATATAAGTATAGAATCTAGCACCAACATCCTGAATATCAAAAACTATAATATCAATCCCTTTTAAATCGGTAAATTTTGGCTTTTTATTTCCTCCATAAAGCGAGACCAATGGAAGCCCTGTTTTAACATCTATACCATCGCTTACTAATTCCCCCGCGTCAGCTTTACCTCTAAAACCATGCTCTGGTGAAAACACCGTAACGATGTTAACACCCAATGAAAGAAGTGAGTCAACTAGATGTGTGCTATCAATCATTGACGTTTGGTTCGCAACAACTCCAACTTTTTTACCTTCTAGCAATGGCAGATAAACGTATGTTTGTTCTGCACCAGTTAATATATCTCTATCATAAAGAATTCTGCCCTCGTCCTGTCCCAAAACCTGTGAGGTTAAAAAAATAATAACAGCAAATATTTTGATAGTTTTACCCAAAATTGTTTCAGCGAAAGTAAATCGAAAATATCTTTGATATTTTTTCATTGATACTCCAAATTTAATGCTGTTCTTCAAATAGCCAACTATTGAACTTTGAACTTTTTATAGCAAAAAAAATTATTGGGGCCGAAAACCTTAATTCTAAAGGAACAAGGCCAATAATTAATATTGCCACAGCAAGTATTTCATTAGGTATTTCAGTGATGATTATTTCTTTAGCCATTGTTACAGGATTTCAAAATCAGATCAGGAACAAGGTGATCGGATTTGGTTCGCATATTCAAATTACTAGTTATGACATTGTAAACACTGTTGAGTCAAGTCCAATTGCTAAACAGCAAAAATTCTATCCACATATAGATACTGTTAAAGGCGTCAATCATATCCAATATTATGCCACAAAAGCTGGAATACTAAGAACTCAGGATGATATTCATGGGGTTATTTTAAAAGGAATTGGTCATGATTTTGATTGGACATTCTTTAAACAAAGAATGATAGAAGGAAATGCTATCCAACTTTCTGATTCTAATAAATCGAATGGAATAATTATTTCTAAAACAATTGCTAAAAAATTAAAATTAAAAGTTGGCGACAAAACGACTGCACATTTTGTTCAAGACCCGCCGCGCGCCCGCAGATTTATAGTTAACGGAATCTACGAGTCAGGGATGGAGAAATTTGACAATTCGATTATACTTGTTGATATTCAACACATTCAAAAACTAAACAATTGGACTGAAGAACAAATAAGTGGTTTCGAAGTCATTCTAGATGATTATTCTGAACTGGAGAATATGGAAGAAATTATCTACAATCATATTGGGTATGAGCTGCGCACTTCACAAATTACTGAGCGTAACCAAGAAATATTCAGTTGGTTAGACCTACTAGACAAAAATGTTTACATTATTCTTATTTTGATGATTATGGTTGCTGGAATTAATATGATTTCGGCTCTATTAATATTAATTCTTGAAAGAACTAATATGATTGGCATGCTAAAAGCGTTAGGTGCCAAAAACAGCAGTGTTAGAAAAATTTTCTTATATAATGCATCGTATTTGTTAGGTAAAGGACTTTTTTTCGGAAACATTTTGGGATTAGGATTATGCCTAATTCAGCTTAATTTTCAATTAATTAAACTTCCACAAGAATCTTATTATATTAATTGCGTTCCTATTCAAATTGATATTTTAGACACGCTAATTATCAATTTTGGAACGTTCGGTCTCTGTTTGTTTATGATGTTGATTCCATCTTTTTTTGTTACCAAGATATCTCCGGTTAAATCAATACAATTTAACTAGTTTTTGGTACTTTCGCTACTCAAATAACCCGTAATGAAATACTATAAAAACATACTAGAAACCATAGGAAACACTCCTCTTGTAAGGATTAATAAGATGTGTAAAGAAGTTGATGCACTAGTTCTTGCTAAAATCGAAACCACAAATCCTGGTAATTCTGTAAAAGACAGAATGGCTCTTCAAATGATAGAAGATGCTGAAGAAGATGGTAGGTTGAAACCAGGCGGTACTGTTATTGAAGGAACTTCTGGAAATACCGGTATGGGATTGGCACTGGCGTGTATTATGAAAGGTTACAAATTAATTTGTGTACTTAGCGACAAACAGAGTAAAGAAAAGATGGATATACTTAGAGCCGTTGGAGCAGTTGTCCATGTCTGTCCAACGAATGTTCAACCAGATGATCCGAAATCTTATTATTCTGTTTCTAAAAGCCTAGCCGAATCTACGCCAAATTCATGGTACGTTAATCAATATGACAACCCTTCTAATGCTAAGGCTCATTATCTTCAAACTGGACCAGAAATTTGGGAGCAAACTGAAGGAAAAATTACACACTTTGTAGTTGGCGTGGGAACTGGAGGCACAATTTCTGGCGTTGCTAAATACCTAAAAGAGAAGAATCCTAGTATCAAAATTTGGGGAATTGACACATACGGATCTGTATTCAAAAAATATCATGAAACAGGCATTTTTGACCCAAACGAAATCTACCCTTATATCACAGAAGGAATTGGTGAAGATATTCTACCTAAAAATGTTGATTTCAGTATTATAGATAAGTTCGAAAAAGTAACAGATAAAGACGCGGCAATATACCAAAGAAAGTTAGCTAAAGAAGAAGGAATTTTTGTTGGGAACTCTGCTGGATCGGCCATTAAAGGAGTTCTACAATTAAAAGGTGAATTAACGAAAAATGATGTAGTTGTCGTTTTATTTCACGATCATGGTAGTAGATATGTTGGAAAAATGTTTAATGATGATTGGATGCGTGAAAGAGGATTTTTAGATGAAGAAAAAACTTCTGCAATAGACTTAATAAAAGATCACCAAGGTAAACACTTGGTTCAAGTTTCATCCGAAGATCCTGTCTCACAAGCTATCTTATTAATGAATCAATATGGAATTTCTCAAATCCCAGTGGTTCAAGATAATAAATTTGTTGGAGCCCTAACAGACAACAATCTTTTCGCTAAACTTTGTGAAAACCCTGAAATAAAAGAATTGCCAGTAAAAAACATTATGGAAACAGCATTTCCTGAGGTAAATGAATTAACCTCTATACAGGAAATATCCAAAGTTTTCACAAATAATGTTCAGGCTGTAATTGTTAACTATGGGGACAATCAACACCACATAATTACCCGGCAAGACGTTATTAGGGCGATAGCCTAATTAGGCCCGAACTGAAAATATTAAAGTTGAAAGATCAAATGGGAAGGAATGTTAACATTCCGAATTTCCCCAAAAGAATTATTTCTCTTGTCCCTTCTCAAACAGAATTATTATTCGATTTGGGCATAGGAGCTCGCGTAATTGGAATAACCAAATTCTGCATTCATCCAAAAATTTGGCATATTTCTAAAATCAGAATTGGAGGAACCAAACAGCTTAACATAGAGAAAATTAACGAGCTCAATCCTGATCTAATTATTGGTAACAAAGAGGAAAATAACAAAAGCCAAGTAACGAATCTAATGAAGAAACATCCTGTTTGGATGAGTGATATTTCTAACCTAGAAGATTCGTTTTCCATGATAAATTCAATTGGTGCAATCACTAATTCTGCTAATAATTCAGCAGCCATTGTATCAAATATTCGACAAGAATTTTCTAAATTAACTCCACTAAATTCATCGAAAAAAGTACTATATTTAATTTGGAAAAACCCTTATATAGCTGCAGGAAAAAAAACGTTTATCAACAATATGATATTGGCGTGCGGACTAATAAATTGCGTTTTAAATACGAGGTATCCCCAGCTAACCAATAAAGAAATCAAACAGCTTAATCCCGAAATAATATTTCTATCTTCAGAACCATATCCATTTAAAGAAAAACACATCATTGAGCTTCAAGAATTACTTCCAAATACCTTAATTATATTGGTTAACGGAGAACTCTTTTCTTGGTACGGATCTCGGTTGCTGCTTGCTCCAGCATATTTTCTAAAACTTTTGTCTAAAATATAATCTTCAACCTTTATTTTCGTCTTACGTATAGAAAGTTGCATTGTGATAAAAGAATTTTTATATATACTATTCGTTATTGGTGTACTTTTTACCTCTCAGAATACCCAGGCACAAAAAGTTGGGTTAGTATTAAGCGGCGGGGCTGCAAGTGGCATAGCTCATGTTGGTGTAATTAAGGCCCTAGAAGAAAACGAAATTCCGATTGATTACATTACAGGAACCTCCATGGGTGCACTAATTGGTAGCATGTATTCTTGTGGTTATTCAATAGAAAAAATTGAAGCCATGCTTACCTCGGAAAAATTTATCAATATGTCTAAAGGTGAATATGATGATAGATACAACTTCTACTTTAAAGAGGAGCCGAAAGATGCTTCGTGGATTAAACTAAAGTTTTCCCCAGATACAATCTTGTCCACCTCACTTCCAACTAGCGTTATTTCACCTATTGCAACAGATTTTGAGCTCATGGAATTATTATCAGGACCAGCAGCGGCAGCGAATTATAATTTCGACAATTTGTTTATTCCTTTTAGGTGCGTTGCCTCTGACATTCAAAACAAAAAATCCGTCATCTTTCGAAGTGGGCATTTAAGCCAAGCAGTAAGAGCATCAATGTCATATCCCTTCTATCTAAGGCCCATCAAAATTGAAGGAAAAATTCTATTTGATGGTGGCTTGTACAATAATTTTCCGTCCGATATCATGCGAGATGACTTTAAACCTGATGTGGTTATTGGCTGCAACGTATCCTACAACTTCGCTCCACCAGATGAAGAAGATGTTCTCTCTCAAATTAAAGCAATGCTTGTAAACCAAACCGATTATTCTATTCTGTGCGAAAAAGGGGTAATTATAGAGCCCAAAACTAGTGCAGGAACGTTTGAATTTGGCCGAGCTGTGGAGTTAATTGAACTCGGTTATCAAAGCACGCTTGCAAAAATTGACGAAATAAAAGCGGAAGTTACCCGTCGAACTTCTAAAGAAGATCTC
>CAJQPE010000105.1 GCA_905480125.1 uncultured Flavobacteriales bacterium
TTTTTCTAAAAAGGTTAACTTTATTTTCAATTTCTTCAATCAACGGCACTCGAGCCCTTGAATGGAAAATGTCGTGATCTAAAGTAATTGCAATAAGCGAAGCACCAGAAGAATCATTATACAGCAAACCTCTGTAAAAAGGAAGCTGTTCAATTTTGATTCTAATTTCTTCTAGTTCCTGCTCTGTCTCCGGACGACTTTTTATTACAGGAGTAATTTCAAAAACTTTGTCCTTAGTGTTTTTAACCAGGTCGAATATGCTGGTAACAGAAACAACAGTGTCGACTCCATCAATTTTTTTTAATTCTTGGATTAGGTCGTACCAATTTTGAAAAAGTGAAAGGCTCGTTGTAGGATTATCTTCAATAGCAACTAGAAGAACAGAACCAGATTTGCCAAATCTTTTTTGAAAATTAGCGTATCCTATTTTTGTCGAATCGGTGTTTGGCAAAAGATCAGGAAACTCATAAATCATCTCTGCTTTTCTCCCTTGAAAGGCCATCAAAGAGGTAAACAAAACGATACCAACTAAAATGGTAATACGATTTCGCAGAATTAGACGTACGACTCTAGACCAAAAGCCCACAATAATTATCAAATGATGATTAGTGTTCGAAAGTAAAAACTAATTGTATCTTATTCAAATAATCTTGATAAATATGGATTATTGACAGATGAACGTATAATTACTTATCAACTCTATTATCTTTGGCGTGGATTTTGAAAAATAATTCTCAAAGCATACATATGAAAGAAATATTTTATATCCTGGTTGCTACGTTCATCTTAATTTCATGTCATGGCGCTAAGAAAGCGATGGAAAAAGGGCAGTATGAGGTTGCCATAAATAAAGCAATTGTAAAGCTCCAAAAAAAGCCAAATGACCCTGAACATTTGCAAGTTTTAGAGCTATCTTTTCTTAAAGTTGTTGAACAAGATAATCGTAAGATTGAATTCTTGAAAAAGGAAGGCAGACCAGATAATTGGGATAATATTAACGCAGTTTATTTAAAGCTGAATAATCGGCAGGAAAAGGTCTCAAAACTTATGAATATCCCTAATGGCATTGAATTTAAAAACTACAGCTCCGATATCATTGCTTCTAAAGAAAGGGCGGCTGAATATTATTATGTCCATGCGGAACAGCTTTTGAAGACTAACAATAAAACAGATGCGAGAATCGCATATGATGAATTAAAAAGAGTAAAGGGCTATTACGATAGTTATAGAGATTTAGATCAATTGTTAGTTCATGCAAAAGATTTAGGTACAAGTAATGTTTTGTTTGAGATGAAGAACTCAACAGGGATTCCTTTGCCTCCTGAATTTGAGAAAGATTTAATGAAGATTTCTTTAAGTACGTTAAATAAAAACTGGATACGGTATTTCAATGAAAAGCAAGATGATTTAATTTTTGATTACACGATATTGCTTAACATGAAAGTAATTACAGTATCTCCAGAATCTGAAAAGCAACTATTTTATGAGGAAAAAAAGAAAGTGCGTGATGGTTGGGAATATGAAATAGATGAAGACGGAAACGTAATAAAAGATACATTGGGAAATGATATTAAAATTCCAAAATACAAAACCATTACGTGCAAAGTCGTGGAAAAACTGCAATCAAAAAGTGCAGTTATTATTGGTTCGGTTAACTATATAGACAACCAAACAAATGAGCTGATAAGAACAGATCCTGTTAAATCTGAAACATTTTGGCAACATCGCTCGGGAACGGCAAATGGCAATGTTAATGCTTTAACAGCAAAGACAAAAAAAATTATTGGGATACCTCCAGTGCCTTTTCCGAGGGATTTTGATATGCTTTCTGATGCTGGACAAACACTAAAACGAATTACAAAAGATATTCTATATCAAAATAAAAATGTCCTCTACTAAATGTTTAAAATAATTGATGGGTTTAATTTTTTGTCGAAACTAAATTTCGGTAGAATATCAAATGCATTAAAGGTTGTATCTAGCTTTTATTTTTCTAAGTGGGGAGGAAGGGTAATTCAGTGGGGTGAACCAATTAGTATTTCATTCGAACCCACAACGGCATGTAACCTAGGGTGCCCGGAATGCCCTAGTGGCTTAAAACAGTTTACGAGGGCAACGGGCAATTTAAAGTCAGAATTTTTTAGGTTAACTATAGATCAACTCAAGAATAAGTTGAGCTATCTAACATTTTATTTTCAAGGCGAACCGTATATAAATCCTCAATTTTTAGAGATGGTTCGTTATGCTTCCGAAAATGGAATTTATACTGCAACATCTACTAATGCGCATTTTTTGGACGATGGTAATTCTAGAAAAACAATTGAGGCAGGATTGGATAGGCTTATTATCTCTATTGATGGAACAACACAAGATGTTTATGAAAGCTATAGAGTGAATGGCAATTTAGAAAAGGTGATTGAGGGAACGAAAAACATACTGAAATGGAAGAAAAAGTTAAAGTCTAAAACACCGCATGTTATCTTTCAGTTTTTGGTTGTAAAACCTAACGAACATCAGATTGATGAAGTTCAGAAATTGGCCAAAGAATTAGGGGTAAATGAGGTGAAGCTGAAAACAGCTCAGGTGTATGACCATGAAAATGGAAATGAGTTAATTCCAACAATTGATAAATATTCCCGATATAGAGAGGAAGAAGAAGGAAAGTATACGATTAAAAATTCTTTGGAAAATCATTGTTGGAAATTATGGCATTCCTGTGTATTTACATGGGACGGTAGAGTTGTGCCTTGCTGCTTTGACAAAGACGCTAAACATATATTAGGAGACTTGAAAGCCAATTCATTTAGTAACATCTGGCATGGTAAAGCATATCAACAATTTAGAGAATCTTTGCTTCGTGCTAGAAGTGAGATAGATATCTGTAAGAATTGCTCTGAAGGGACAAAGGTTTGGGCCTAGGCTTGAAGATTACACGGTCATTATATCTACTTCTTTGGCAGAGACTAAATCGTCAATTTTCTTGTTGTACTCGTTCGTTACGTCTTGAACACTAGTTTCTGCACTTTTTCCTATGTCTTCAGGCAGGCCATCGTTACTTAGCTTTTTGATTTCATCGTTAGCATCTTTTCGTGCATTACGAATACTCACTTTATCGTGTTCTCCAGCAGCTTTAGCTTGCTTTACTAGATCTCGTCTTCGTTCTTCAGTTAATTGAGGAACATTAATCATTATTAGCTCTCCGTTGTTCTGTGGGTTTAAACCTAAATTAGAATTAATAATTGCTTTTTCAATTTCTTCTAGCATTTGTTTCTCCCAAGGCTGAATACTTAGCGTTCGTGCGTCTAAGGTGTTTACATTTGCTACTTGACTAAGTGGGGTTTTAGAACCATAATAATCAACGGTAACTGAATCTAACATAGATGGGTTTGCTTTTCCTGCTCTAATTTTGGTAAGTTCAGCAATAAGGTGTTCAATAGATGCAGCCATGGATTCTCGAGCCATATCTATGATTATATTTATTTCCTCAGTCATGATGTTTTTCTTTAGTAATTCTTGCAAAGAAACTAAAATTCAACTAAAGTTCCTACCTGTTCACCAATTACAACACGCTGAAGGTTTCCCGGCTTATTCATGTCAAAAACGATAATCGGCAACTTATTTTCATTACAAAGAGTAAAAGCTGTCATGTCCATTATGTTTAACCCCTTCTCGTAAACCTCATTAAAGGTAATACGATCATATTTTGTAGCATCTGCATTTTTTTCAGGGTCCTGAGTATATATTCCGTCTACTCTCGTCCCTTTTAAGATAACTTCTGCACCCACTTCAATTGCTCTAAGCGATGCTGCAGTATCAGTTGTAAAATATGGATTACCTGTGCCTGCACCAAAAATCACAACACGCCCTTTTTGCAGATGACGAACGGCTCTACGTTTGATATAAGGTTCTGCAATTTGTTCCATTTTAATAGCCGTTAAAAGACGCGTTTTGATGCCTATAGATTCTATAGCACTTTGTAATGCCAATCCATTTATACACGTAGCAAGCATACCCATATAATCTCCTTGTACACGATCAATAACGCCTGTTTCTGCCTGAATTCCTCTAAAGATGTTGCCCCCACCTATGACAACGGCAACTTCAACACCGCTCTCCATAATCTGTTTTATCTCTTGCGCATATTGAGTAAGCATATCATTGCTTATGCCGAAGTCTTGCTCTCCCATGAGAGATTCTCCACTTAATTTTAGAAGTATTCTTTTATATTTCATAGGCTAATTTTGAATTCAAATATGATTAAAAAAAAACGACAAAAAAAAAGAGAAACTTAAGTTTCTCTTTTTTTAAATTATACTAAAGCTGCTCGCTTGAAATCGGTAACAGCTAAGTCGCTGTCAATATCTTTAAGATATTGACTAACACTTTTTTTATTGTCTTTTATAAACGCTTGGTTTACTAAAGTGTTCTCTTTGAAGAATTTGTTTAACCTACCTTTAGAAATTTTCTCAGCCAAATCAGCTGGTTTGCCTTCTGCAATAGCCTGGTCTTTTCCAATTTCAATTTCTTTATCAATGATAGCTTGATCAACAGATTCTTGATCTAAAGCAATAGGAGCCATTGCAGCAACTTGCATGGCCACATCTCTTCCCGCCTCAGAGAAATCACCATCTATACTTAAACCAACCAGTGAAGCAATTTGATTTCCTGGATGATTATATGCTACAACCTTTCCTGCTTCAATAGTATTAAAAACAGAGATTTCAATTTTTTCACCAATTTTACCAATTTGCTCCGTAATTTTTTCCCCAATTGTCATTCCGTTTCCAGAATAACTAAGCTTGTTTAACTCTTCTATGGAAGCCGGTTTGTTATCTAGGGCAGCAGTTACAATTGTCTCAACGAATAAATTAAAGTCATCATTTTTTGCCACAAAATCCGTTTCACAATTTACCATGACAACAACACCTTTGGATCCGTCTTCACTAGCTTTAGCGATTGTTAAACCTTCAGCCGCATCTCTATCTCCTCTTTTTGCTGCAACCTTTTGACCTTTTTTTCTTAAAATATCAACTGCAGCATCAAAGTCACCATTTGCTTCAACTAAAGCCTTTTTACAGTCCATCATTCCAGACCCTGTTTGCTGTCTTAATTTATTTACCTCTGATGCAGTAATAGTAGCCATCGTATTAAATTATTAAAGTGTGATTTAATTATTTCGCTTCAGCCTCAGTAGCCTCAGTCTTTTTTTCAGTTTTTGCTTCTGCTTTATTCGCAGTCTCTGCTTGTTTGTCTTTCGTGGCTTTTCTTTCTCCTAAACCTTCTTTGATAGCATCTACAGCGTGTGTAATAATGGCTTCAATAGACTTAGTGGCATCGTCATTCGCAGGAATAGGGAAATCAACTAATTTAGGGTCAGTATTGGTATCAACCAAGGCAAAGGTTGGAATATTTAATTTTTTAGCTTCTTTTATTGCAATATGCTCTTTATTGATATCAACAACAAAAAGTGCAGCAGGGAGTCTAGTAAGATCAGAAATACTACCAAGAGTTCTCTCTAATTTTTCTCTTTGACGCATAATTTGAAGACGCTCTCTTTTAGAGATGTTGTCAAAAGTTCCATCAGTTCCCATTTTATCAATTTGCGCCATCTTACGCACGGCTTTTCTAATTGTGGCAAAATTGGTAAGCATTCCACCCGGCCATCTTTCAGTAACGAAAGGCATATTGGTTTCAGCAACTTTTTTAGCAACGATATCCTTTGCTTGTTTTTTTGTTGCAACGAACATTATTTTCTTTCCTGATTTAGCAATTTGAGCTAAAGCTTTACTCGCCTCGTCTAATTTTGCAACGGTTTTATGCAAATCGATGATATGAATACCATTTCTTTCCATAAAGATATAAGGAGCCATTGCTGGATTCCACTTTTTCTTTAGGTGGCCGAAGTGTACACCTGCTTTTAATAAGTCTTCGTAATTTGTTTGTGCCATTGTTTTTGTTGTTTACATTCTTAAAAATAACAACAGCCAAGTAGCGTTTCCGATCTGGGCTGTTTAGATACTAAACGATCTAATATCGCATTAACGTTTACTGAATTGGAATTGCTTACGTGCTTTCGGTTGCCCGAATTTCTTACGTTCAACCATTCTTGGGTCACGTGTCATAAGACCTTCAGCTCTCAGTGCTACTTTGTAATCAGGATCTATTTCAACAAGAGCTTTAGAAATACCCAAACGAATTGCTTCCGCTTGACCTTTAAATCCTCCACCTTTTACGTTTACTTTTACGTCATATTTCCCAACGTTTTCTGTAATTGCAAAGGGTTGTGCTAATTTACCTTGTAATTCAACTAAAGGGAAATAGTCTTTTTGATCTTTATTGTTAATCGTAATTTTACCTTTTCCTTTAGAAAGATAAATTCTAGCTACAGCTGATTTTCTTCTTCCGGAAGTATTGATAACGTCCATGTCTATTACTTGATTGAGTTGATGTTAAATTCTTTTGGTTGCTGCCCTTCATGCGGATGTTCTGTTCCTACATATACATAAAGGTTTCTGAAAAGTTGTCTTCCAAGTTTGTTTTTTGGAAGCATCCCTTTTACTGCTTTTTCAACTAATGCGAAAGGTTTCTTTTCTAACAATTCTTTTGCTAAAGCAGATCTCTGTCCACCTGTATAACCAGTATGACGGATATATTTCTTTGTCTCCCATTTGTTTCCAGAAAGATTTATCTTTTCTGCATTGATAACAATTACGTTATCTCCACAATCTGCATGTGGTGTGAAATTAGGCTTATTTTTACCTCTTAATACTTGGGCAATCTTTGAAGAAAGTCTTCCAAGTGTTTCGTTTTCAGCATTAACAATTAGCCACTTTTTGTCGGCCGTTTCTTTGTTTGCTGAGATTGTTTTATAGCTTAAAGTATCCACTTTACCACTAATTTAAATATTCATAAATATACTATCCACCAAAAAATGGGAGTGCAAATGTATAACTTAAATCGAAAGGAACAAGTGTATAAATCGACTTTTTCAGTAGAGTTGTCGAATTATTTGATTACTCCCAATTCAATTGCGACTTCTTTAAAAGCATTTATAGCTTTATCGAGATGTTCTATAGTATGAGCAGCTGAAATTTGAACTCTGATTCTTGCCTGTTCTTTTGGCACAACAGGGTAAAAGAAACCAATTGCATAAACCCCTTTCTCTAGCAGTTTGTCAGCAAATACCTGAGATAATTTAGCATCGTAAAGCATTACTGGGACAATTGGTGAGTCACCTTCTTTTATCTCTAAACCCGCCTCTAGAATACCTTTCTTAAAATAAGTTGTGTTTGATTCCAATGTATCTCTCAACTCCGTTGACCCATTGAGCAGTTTAAATACTTCTAGCGAAGCACCAACTATTGCTGGAGAAAGTGAATTGGAGAATAGATAAGGTCTTGAACGTTGACGTAACATTTCAATGATTTCTTTTTTACCTGAGGTGTAGCCACCCATTGCACCACCTAAAGCCTTGCCAAGTGTTCCAGTAAGTATATCAACACGGCCCATAACATTATTGTATTCATGTGTTCCACGACCTGTTTTGCCGATAAAACCAGTTGCATGGCAGTCATCCACCATTACCATTGCATTGTATTTATCTGCTAGATCACAAATCTCATCTAATTTGGCAATGTACCCGTCCATAGAGAATACCCCATCTGTTACAATTAGCCTATGGCGTTGGTCTTGTGCTTTAATTAATTGAGCTTCTAAATCTTCCATGTTGCTATTGGCATATCGATACCTTGCAGCTTTGCATAATCGAACACCATCTATAATAGAAGCATGGTTTAGAGCATCAGAAATAATAGCATCTTCAGGCCCTAATAATGGCTCAAATACACCCCCGTTGGCATCAAAACAGGCAGCATATAGAATAGTGTCTTCTGTACCTAGAAAATTCGAAATATCTTGTTCTAATTCTTTGTGAATATCTTGAGTGCCACAAATAAAACGGACGGAAGACATCCCGAAACCATGAGAATTCAAGGCATTTTTAGCGCCTTCAATTACTTTAGGATGCGACGAAAGGCCTAAATAGTTGTTGGCACACATAATAATTACCTCATCTCCTGAATCTACAGTTACTTGGGCTCCCTGCGGAGATGTAATGATGCGCTCTCTCTTATAGAGCCCAGCTTCTTCTATATTTTTTAACTCTTCATTAATTGAGGGTTGGTATTGACTGTACATGGTGTTTTAAGTTTTGTGTCGCGAAGTTATAGAAATTACGCCCCAAAAAAGCCCTCTAATTTTCTTTAGAAGGCTTTTTATTAAAAAGGGCAAATAATTATTTTTTCAATTTGATTGACGGCGGGGTTGGTTTGTTACTTGAATCTTCAGATTGATTAGCAACCTTTAGGTGCGTTACATCAACTTTAGATTTTTCTCGTGGTCCTAAGTAAGGTTCAAATCGTAAATCCGCATGTTTTGAAATTTTCCCATTTCTTAATTGCATATCTGCAGCATTGGCAACAATTTGGTAAGAAAATTCAACATTTGTAGTACCTCCTTGAAGCTCAATAACCTCAAATCCATTTGCAGATTTGTTTGTAACATAAACCCCTTTGCAATCACCTTCTAATTGAACAAATACTTTCAATGGATGTTTTTCACTTACTTCAATATTTTTTGAGAGAATAGGGTCTATCTGTATATAAGCTTTTCCATTCACTAACTTTCCAACTCCATAGTCCATAAAATGCATTTCAGGAGTTTCTGGTGCATGCATTACAACTGGGTTTCCATTTAAGTCAGGAACAGCTCCGGACATAACTACCATACCGAGGTCCCCTTGAATTTTATATTGGGTTCCCCCATCCCAGTAATTTATTCTTGTAATGTTGCCAAATTGTTCTGTGTAAATAGCTTCTCCTATTCCTAACGTTTCTGAGTATACCACAAGACCAGTCGTCTCCCCTGTAAAAGCACCCCCACTACCAGCAATAAGGTAAGTTCCGATGTGATTATTTCCAACTCCTAAAAGCCCGGTTCCAGATCCGGCACCTGCTGCACCCCCATCATCATTAACAGCAATCATTCCAAATGCTGCGGCATCTGCCGCTAATCCAAAAGCCCCATTTCCTGTGCCTGTTGCGTTACCTGTTAAAGCACTATTTGTGCCGGCATAGGTAGAATAAACCCCAGACGATGCTTGTAACGCATTGGTTGATGCAACGTACAATCCTTGGCTTAATCCGCCATTGAAAATTTCTACAGCAGGATTAGCTGAAGCGGTAGCTGTAATTTGGAAATATCCCGCAGAACCAAGACCATCATTTAAGGAAACTATGGTAGGGCTGGTACCAGTAACTTTTAGATTTTGAAAATAACCAGCATTACCGTCTCCACTATTCAATCCCCCGACTCCTGCACCAGTGTTGGTATTGCCTGTTGCCCAAAAGACACCACCATTTGAGTTAATAGTATTTCCTGTTGCTTCTCCATATACTGCAGTTCCTGCACCGGTAAAAGAGGTAAATGCTGTAGTGTTAACTCCGCTTATTGCGGTTCCTGAGCCAGCACCATAAACGCTTAACAATCCCCCTAAAATGCCAATTCCTCCCGGGTTAGTTGCACTGTTTACTACCACCTCGCCTGTACTTAGTACCCTCATTCTTTCATTAGTTGCCGCTGTTCCACCAGTTTTAGTAACGAAGTCAATTGCGTCATTAGTACCTATGTAATTTGTTCCAGCAATTGTTCCAGAATTACCAGTGGTTAACCAAGAGTGTGTTGGTAGACCAGATGTAATGGTTGTTGGTATATCGGTAACTAAGCTAATTGTTCCGGAAGGGGTATAGCCAAGAGATGTAATATTCCAGGAAGGTCCTGTAGCACCTTGTGCACCTGTAGCTCCCGTAACTCCGTTAGCTCCTGCAGGTCCTGTTGCTCCAATTGCTCCAGTAGCAGAAGCCAATCCAGCCGGTCCTTGCGGCCCCGTAGGGCCAGTAACACCTTTAGTTCCCGCAGGTCCTGTTGGCCCAATTGCACCTGTAGCAGAAGCTAATCCAGCCGGTCCTTGTGGGCCCGTAGGGCCAGTAACTCCGTTAGTTCCTGCAGGTCCTGTTGCTCCAATTGCTCCAGTAGCAGAAGCCAATCCAGCCGGTCCTTGCGGACCCGTAGGGCCAGTAACTCCATTTGTTCCTGTAGCCCCAGCAATACCAGTTGGTCCAATCGAGCCATTAGCTCCAGTTGGTCCGGTAACCCCAACTGAACCTACAGAGCCCGAACCAATTACTTTCCATAGGATTCCATCGAAATAGTAAAAAGCGCTGTCACTTTCTTGATAAATCAGCAGCCCATCTGCAGGCGGTAAGGGAAGCGATGCTGTATTTACAGTAACAGTATCTGTTCTAGGAATAAGCAGCCCTTTATCGCTCGATTGAAGTTCCAGAACTGATGTAGGATCTGGGCTATTAGTTCCTATACCTACATTATCCTGCGCAATAACGCTTATAGCTAATGAGCTAAGAACGAAAATTAAAGTAAGCCGTATAAGGTTATTCATGTTTCGAACATATTAAGATGAAACGAAAATACAAAAAATAGTAGCTTTTGTTACTTAAGCTATTGAAAGTTATTGTGATTTTTTCGTTGTTTAATTAGTTTCCTCGAACTAACGTTACAGCAGTAGCTTGGGGTCCGTAGGTATATTCATTGCCAGCCTCATCTATACCAGTAGCAGTAATGATTATGAAATAAGTTCCAGAGGGGGCTTGCTCCCCAGCAAATGTTCTCCCATCCCAATCTC
>CAJQPE010000106.1 GCA_905480125.1 uncultured Flavobacteriales bacterium
GCAACAATTGTTTTTCCGCTTCCAACATCCCCTTGCAGAAGACGATTCATCTGTCGGCCGGAACCAACGTCCGCGCGAATCTCTTTAACCACGCGCTTTTGTGAGTTAGTAAGTTCGAACGGAAGGTGATTAGAATAAAATCCGTTAAAATTATCACCAATTGCCTCAAAAACATAGCCTTTAATTTGCTTTTGATGATCAACTTTCATTTTCAATAATCCAAGCTGAACAAAAAACAATTCCTCAAATTTTAGCCTTAATTGAGCTTTTTGAAATAATTCTTGATTGGTGGGAAAATGAATGTTTTTTACGGCAGTGTTTTTTTCTATTAATCTAAGTTGTGAATTAATTCGGAGGACAATGTCTCCGGGTAAGCATTACCCAGCTTATCAACCAATATTTTCATCAGCTTTTCTATCCCTTTACTATTTAACCATGAGTTAGAAGCTTTTTCAGTAGAGTGATATACCGGTTGCAATTCACCGGACACCGACTTACTAAATTCTTCTAGTGTCTCCATTTCTGGATGAACAATATTGAGCACGCTTCCGTACATACTTGGTTTACCGTAAACAACGTATTCTTCTCCAGATTTTAAATTAGATTTCATCCATTTAACCCCCTTAAACCAAACCAAATCTATTACACCAGTATTGTCTGAAAACTTGGCAACAAGCCTAGCTCCTCTTTTTTGACCAATGGCCCTGATGCTTTGTATTTTACCTTTTATCTGAACGGCTGGTGAGTCTGGTCCCGTTTCTCGAACAGAAGTAAAATTCGATTTATCAATATATCGAAAGGGATAATAACTCAATAAATCGTTAAACGTAAATATTCCCAATTCCATCTTAAGTAGGTCTGCACGATTTGGCCCAACTCCTTTCAAAAATTCTATTGGTGTTCTGAGAAAATTAGACATTAACAATAAAATTGAGCCTAGTACAGATATATGATAAATATTTTTTCATAAAAAAAGCCACGCTTTTTAGCGTGGCTTAAAATTACAATTTCATTTAATATTAGATTGACCGAGCACCTAAAAGTAACACTGGACTCTCAATCAAATGTTTAAGTGTTTTCAAAAAAGCCGAACCAATAGCTCCATCTACTGCTCTGTGATCACATGCTAATGTCACTTTCATTATATTGCCAGGTACTATTTGGCCATTTTTAACGACTGGGACCTCTTTTATGGCTCCAACAGACAAAATACAGGCCTCCGGCATATTAATAATCGATGTAAACTGTTCAATTCCAAACATTCCTAAATTTGAAATAGTGAAGGTGTTTCCTTCCATTTCCTGAGGTTGCAATTTCTTCGTTTTCGCTTTAACAGCAAATTCTTTCACTTGTGTAGATATCTGAGTTAAAGTTTTTCCGTCTGCAAACTGAACAACAGGAACAACCAATCCGTCTTCAACAGCCACCGCCACGCCAATATGAATGTGATCCGCATAACGAATAGATTCGCCTTGCCAAGAAGCATTGACCAAAGGATTCTGTTTAATTCCTTCTGCTACCGCTTTAATAATAATATCATTAAAAGAAATTTTTGCCTGTGCAACTTCATTGATTGACATACGAGCGTCAATCATTGCATTCATATCAATTTCCATTGTTAGATAAAAGTGAGGAGCAGAGAATTTACTTTCTGCTAACCTTCTCGCTATCACTGTTCTCATCTGAGAGGCAGGCACTTCACTAAAGCTTTCTCTGCCAACAAAATTGGAAGACCCACCTGAGTAACTATCAATGTCTCTTTTAACAATTCTACCACCTTCTCCAGTTCCTCGAACCATTGAAAGATTAATACCTTTTTCCTTGGCCAGACTCTTTGCCAAAGGTGAAGCAAGCACTCTACCATTTGTATTATCTACAGTGGGTGCAGAAGCTGATACTATTTTCACAGGTGCAGAAGCAACTGGAGCGCTCTCTGCTGGTCTAGTAAGCGTTTCCACCTTTTTTGGTTCTTCCTTCTTCGGTTCTGTATCCTTGCTAGCCTCTTCCGCTAAAAGTGACTTAATATCTTCACCCTTATCACCAAGAATTGCCAAAATTGAATCAACAGGAGCTGCTGCTCCTTTTTCAACACCGATATGCAAAAGCACACCTTCCTGAAAAGATTCAAATTCCATAGTCGCTTTATCTGTTTCAATCTCAGCTAATACGTCACCAGGTTCTACATTATCGCCAACTTTCTTGTGCCACTCAGCAACAACGCCTTCTTTCATGGTGTCGCTTAACTTAGGCATTCTTACTACTTCAGCCATCTTAATTATAACTATTATTCAACAATGTATGGGTAATCTTCTTGAGTATAAACATCTTCATATAAGGCAGATGGTTCAGGTACTGGAGAGTCCTCAGCAAACTTTACTGATTCTTCTACTATCTTTTTAACCTTCAATTCTATCTCCTTAATATGCTTTTCAGTTGCGTATTTTTTATCTTTAATAATACTTAAGATCTTCTGTAAGGGGTCAATTCCTTTATATTTCTCAACCTCTTCTTTTGTTCTATATTTTTGTGGGTCAGACATTGAATGTCCTTTGTAACGATAGGTTTTAACATCCAGCCAAGTTGGACCATCACCCTTTCTTGCTCTTTTTGCTGCCTCAACTATAGCGTCAAAAACAGCCTCTACACTCATTCCGTCAACTGTTCTTGAAGGCATTTCGTATGAAGCTCCCATTTTTTCTAATTTTAACACATTGGTGGTGCGTTCAACAGAGGTCCCCATTGCATAATTATTATTTTCTACAAGAAAAACTACAGGTAGTTTCCATAACATAGCCATATTGTATGTTTCATGGAGAATACCCTGACGAACAGCACCATCTCCCATCATACACACGACTACATTCTTAGTCCCTTTATACTTTTCTGAAAATGCAATGCCAGCCCCTAATCCTATCTGACCACCCACAATTCCATGACCGCCCCAAAAACCTTTTTCGACATCAAAAAAGTGCATTGAGCCGCCCTTGCCTTTGGACGTGCCTGTTGTTTTTCCATATAATTCTGCCATGCATTGATTTGCTGAAGTCCCCATTGCCAGTGGCAAAGCATGATCACGGTATGCTGTAATTACTTTATCTCCTTTACCAATCGCTTCAACAATACCCATCGCAACAGCCTCTTGTCCAATATATAAATGACAAAACCCTCCAAACTTTTGCATAGTATATAGCATTCCGCACTTTTCTTCAAATTTTCGCATTAGGTACATTTTCTCATACCACTCTATATAAGTTTTCTTATCAAACTTTAAAGTAGCTGCGGTCTTCTTCGGTTTTATTGCCGTTACTTTTGCCATAATTATTTACTTAATTAACAAGTGCAAATTTATAATAATAATTCAATGATAATAAGCCCACTTATCAACCCCGCAGCCTCTTTTCTTTAAACACTAAAGGGAGCAGCTCTTTTATGCTTGATACCACGTATACACTACCTATTTCGCCCATTAGTAAAATCCTAATATTATTGGAATGTCTAAACTCATACTCGGCAATTACTTGCCTGCATGCTCCGCATGGTGAGATTGGATTATCTACTTTAAAATTTGTGGATTTGGCAGTAATCGCCATAATCTCAATCGCTTCATCTGGATAGCGGGCTCCAGCACTAAAAATCGCTGTACGTTCTGCGCATAAACCTGAAGGATAGGCCATATTCTCTTGATTATTTCCAGTAATTATTTTACCATTTTTGAGCAGCAAAGCAGCCCCAACATAAAAATTGGAATATGGTGCATAGGCCCTTTCTGCACTTTCTCGTGCAATTTTCATCAATTCTTGCTCTTGCTTAGCAAGTTCATCAAGTGAATCATATTCAGTTACTGTGCCTTTAAGCGCAAATTCTCTCTTCATCAAATCGTTATTTAATTCAAAATTAGAGTTTTTAATTAACTTTTTATTCCTTTGTCGACCAATGAACGGATGTTTAAACAAGTTTTTGCAAGAGTTAGAACCTATTTCACTTAAAGAAATGGACAAGGTTGCTTTAATGAATAGAACAGATACAAAATTCATTTTTAGTATCCCAACCCTTGTCGATACTCTCTCTCAACTCAAACAACACTACTTTGTCCTGGAAATTAATGGACAGCGCACTGCTAATTACAAAACTTTATATTTTGATACTGAACAGAAAGACTTGTTTTTGCGGCACCAAAACGGCAAGAAAAACCGATATAAAATAAGAATCAGAAAATATATTGATAGTAATTTATGTTATCTTGAAGTAAAACTAAAAACAAACAAAAGTCGCACAATTAAAAAACGAATTAAAATTGTGGATTTTGAAACAGAATTATCTCAAGTTTCAAAAGATTTTATTCGAGAAAAATCCTCCCTTGAACCAAACACATTAGTGCCCGCTTTATGGAATGATTTTACCCGACTTACTTTGGTAAGCAAAACTTCGCAAGAAAGATTGACAATTGACATAAACCTTAGTTTTGAAAGTGATTCGAAAAAAGAATTAAACCATTTAGTCATTGCGGAAGTCAAACGAGAGGGAAATTCGCCTTCAGAATTCATGAAAATCATAAAAAATAAACACATAAGGCCAGGAAGTATGAGTAAATATTGCGTAGGTTCTGTATTTTTACACAAAAAAATTAAATACAATAAGTTTAAGCGACAAATTTTAGCAATTAACAAACTATCCCATGAACTTACTACTTAATATACTGCTATACGGGAAGGATTTTCTCGGCCTTGGGATGGAACTTTTCGACAAAAGTGATTTCATTGAATTAATCGTTCCTTTTGGTGTAAATCTCTTTTTCTCATTTATCATTATCAGATTTATTTATTATCCAAAAGCAGGGAGAAAAGATTATTTATTTACCTATGTACTTTTTAGCATAATCGTTTTTTTCTTGTTCCACATGTTAAGCAGCACTAAGCTGAGTACAGGTGCAGGCTTGGGCTTATTTGCCATTATGGGCATTATCAGATACCGTACTGATGCAATAGCAATCAAAGAGATGACTTATTTATTCGTAATTATTGGATTAGCAGTGATTAATGCGTTATCTAACAAAAAGGTATCTGTAACTGAATTAATGTTTGCCAACTTTACCATTATGGGTATTGTTTTCTTGTTAGAGCAGGCTTGGATGCTAAAACAGGAAACAAGCAAGATTGTTACATACGAGAAAATTGAGTTAATTAAACCAGAAAAATACGGTGAACTTGTAGCTGACCTCAATGATAGAACTGGATTAAAAATTGAGCGAGCCGTGATTGGTAAAATTGATTTTCTAAGAGATACTGCTCAAGTAAGAATTTATTTTCACGAAGATTCTAGTAAGACGACTGCATAAGCAGAAACACCTTCTTCCCTACCCACATAACCCAGTTTTTCAGTTGTTGTAGCTTTAATAGATATATCTTGTTCGCTAATTTGCAGTATTTTGGAAAGAGTTGTTTTCATAGCAGGAATATGCGGATTGACTTTAGGTAATTGTAAACAGACAGTAGAATCTACATTGCCAATTGTCCAGCCTTTTTCGCTTACAAGTCGAATTACTTCTGTTAATAGCTTTTTACTGTCGATTCCTTTATAATCTGCTGATGTATCGGGAAAGTGAAACCCAATATCCCTCATGTTTGCAGCTCCGAGAATTGCATCACAAATAACATGAATTAAGACATCTGCATCTGAATGACCAAAGGCACCTTTGCTGTGGGGAACCAAAATTCCACCTAACCAAAACTCCTCTTTTTTTCTTAACTGATGGACATCAAAACCAAAGCCTATGCGAATTTTCATGGATACTATTCGGAAATGCTTTCCGAGGGTTGCGAAATTGATTTCAGTCCTTCGAAATCAAAAGTTAAAGAAAATCGCAATGTGTTTTTTAAAGGGCTATTAACTACAACAAATTTACCAAAATATGCTGGGATTAAAAAAGCTAAATCTAGTCCAAAAACATTGTATTTCAGCCCAGCGCCAAGTGTAAAGAACTTTCGGTTTCCTTTAGTGGCAGCCTCCCAAAAATATCCTGCACGAACAGCAAATTGTTGGTTGTACCAATATTCCATACCCAAAGCATAATTAATTTCATTTATCTCCTCTTTAACCTTACTGCCTTTTTCTACCTGATACTCTCCATTAGAATCTTGTATAAGATTACCGTCTTTATCAATTAACAATACTCCAGGTGCATCGCTAAAGGAACCAAACATACCACTAGCTACCCCGCGATTCGGATCTTTTCCAGAAGCAACAACATACTCATTATTCGAGTTAATTATCGGCACACCATCATCATCTGTAGCATATACTGGTGTTGTTGGCACCATCAATTTATTTATGTCTGCCGCTATCGTAAAACGGTTATAATCATCTAAATTCATTGAAAGAGCAGGACCTAATCTTAAGTTAATAGGAATAAAATCTCTTTTTGAAGAATTTGAGTATGCCATTCTATTTCCAATATTCGAAATATTAATCCCAAACGCTAATTCAGCATCTTTCTCAACTATGCTAATGTCTTTATTTAAGTAATACGCAGACACATCGGCAGCTACCGATCTACCTGGCCTTGTTTGCGTTCCACCAACAGCTTGCCCACCTGTTAAATTTGAATTGACATACCTCAATGCGACACCTCCTGATAGTTTATCCGACAATATTCTAGAATAAGCTATATCTATTGCATACTCATTTGGTCTAAATTGCATTAAATCGTTGCCTTGCTCGTCGGTGAATTGAATATCTCCTAATGTAAAATAGAGCAACGAGATTCCGATTGCCTGCGTTTTATCTAACTTTTTATAACCAGAAATATATGACAGATTAATATCTGGCACTAAATTTCTAAGCCATGGCGAGTAAGAAATTCCGAAACCAAAATCTTTTTCAGCGAAGGTCATTTTTGCTGGATTCCAATGAATCGAATTTGCATCTCCAGAAGTTGCAACACCTGCTTCACCCATTCCGCCAGCTCTAGAATCTGGGGCAATCAATAAAAAAGGAACTGCCGTAGTTATCGTGTTTACGTCATCAGTAGAGCCTGATTGTCCAATAACAGCTCCAGAACCACTAAGCCCATAGACGGAGGTTGCGCAACACAACCCAATAAATAAACTAAACCTTTTCACTAAATTCATCCCTTATTTTACAAATATAGATTACTTAATTTAAAATCACCAACTTTTCGAAATAGTCAGCACTTTCTCCACTTGGAACGGCAACCTTTAGCTTGTATATGTAAACTCCTTTTCCTATTAAATCTCCATATTCATCTAATCCATTCCAATAAATTGGACCAACACGATAACTATTCTCAGCTATAAAGGACTCTAATGTCTTTATTAGTTTACCAGATACCGTAAAAATTTCAATTTTAACATCTAAGCCTTGACCTGGTTGGTTATGTTCGAAATAAAATGCGGTATTGGTTGTGAATGGGTTTGGATAATTCAAGACATGATCAAGCGCGAGCTCAGCACTTTCCGCCACAACAAACTCTGTATTTGCCTCCCCTGAGTTATTATAAACATCCCAGACTTTAAGGGTTAAGGTATGTTGGCCCGCATCTAGTTTGCTAAAAGGATAATTAATT
>CAJQPE010000107.1 GCA_905480125.1 uncultured Flavobacteriales bacterium
TTTCTGGGCTGCTTCTGCTTCTAGTTTGGCTTGTGCCTCTTCCGCTGCTTGTTTTGCCGCTGCTTCTTCCGCTAATCTCTTTGCTTCAGAATCGCGAGCTAATCTTTCTTGCTCTGCTTTCTGGGCTGCTTCTGCTTCTAGTTTGGCTTGTGCCTCTTCTGCTGCTTGTTTTGCCGCTGCTTCTTCCGCTAATCTCTTTGCTTCAGAATCGCGAGCTAATCTTTCTTGATCTGCTTTCTGGGCTGCTTCTGCTTCTAGTTTGGCTTGTGCCTCTTCCGCTGCTTGTTTTGCCGCTGCTTCTTCCGCTAATCTATTTGCTTCAGAATCGCGAGCTAATCTTTCTTGCTCTGCTTTCTGGGCTGCTTCTGCTTCTAGTTTGGCTTTAACTTCTTTGTTTAGACGTTTTTCTTCAGTGAGTTTAGCTTGGGCTAACTCCTCCTCTTTCTTCTTATTTCCGAATAACCTATCTAAAAACCCCATAATACTACATATAAAAAAAGCTCCTTCCGGTAATGAAAGAAGCTTTAATTTATCTTAAAATAAAGTCTAGTTTTTTGACAAAAACTCGTCAACTTTGTCTTTTGGTACAATTTCTTCTTTAAACATGTAAGCTCCTGTTTTTGGAGATTTCATCATTTTTATAACTTTCGTAAAAGCTTTTGATCCTCCTTTTTGAAGGGATGCTACTACTTTTTTTGCCATGACTTACTTAATTTTATCCAAATCCTCGTTAAACGGAATTCAAAAATTATTTAATTTCTTTATGTAAAGTATACTTCTTGAGAACTGGATTGTATTTTTTTAATTCAACTCTTTCTGGAGTATTTTTTCTGTTCTTAGTAGTGATATATCTAGACATACCTGCCATTCCACTTTCTTTGTGCTCAGTACACTGCAATATCACTTGTACCCTATTTCCTCTTTTCGCCATTACTTAAAGCCTTTATTGTGTATAAATGTTCGGGGTGCAAAAGTATAACATTTAATTGGATTTGCAAAAGGGAATTACCTTACTAAAGGTAAATCTCCATCAAATAATTTAGATAATGGTTAACATTTCTAATATTTTCACATTCAAATATTTACCAAACCCTATTTCATAGTCATTTCTTGTTCAATGCCAAAAGCTGTTTTTGTAATCAGTATCATGGACTAACCTTCAACATCCATAACACATACATCTGATACTGTCCCTATCTCATTATAGTAATAGCCTTTTCATTAGAGTCTGTTGATTGAAGAAATTATTTCAATAATAATGCCTTATGTATAGTCGACTTCTTCTTTAAAAATGAGAAGCATAGAATGCGGCTCTTGCAGAACTTGATAAATAGAAAAAATTTGGGTATTAATGGTATTCAAGATTAATATCGTTAAATCTATTTCTAATCGAATCTGCGAATATATACTGTTACAGAATTTTCAGGCACCAGTTTTCGCAATGTATCTCGTCTAGTAGTATGAAAAAATTTTGACAATAAATTATCATCATAAACAAACCGTTAAGGAAAAAATCAACAAGAGTTAGTATGTTTAGAGGACCTTGGGGACTATAGAGAATATTAATGAAAACTAGAAAATATGACACGCATATAAACAAAAAACGTTGTTAACAAATTTAACAACGTTTTAATATTATTAAAGACAAAAAATTTTTATCCTTTATAAAAACCGTTTTTCCTAGCTCTTTTTATACATTCAGATAAACCTAATTTATCAATGTTCCTAATAGCTGAAGTAGATACTTTCAGTGTAATCCATTTATCTTCCTCAACCAAAAAAAATCTTTTTGTTTGAAGGTTAGGGTAGAACTTTCTTCTCGTCTTTCTGTGAGAGTGAGAAACGTTATTTCCTGAGATTACTTTTTTTCCTGTTAGATCACAAATCTTTGACATCGCTATTATATTTTCAAAAAGAGGTGCAAATATACATCAATTTTGAATTGAATTACAACTCTTCTTTAATAATTTGTTTCCTCAATAAATTTAATGCTGTAATGACAGTCCTTTCAATGTTTCTACTTCTTTCATCGCCGAATCGAAACATCTTAGAAACTATCTCTGTTGGGGATGCTACAGCTACCCATATTGTACCTACAGGTTTTTGATCTGTTCCACCATTAGGACCTGCAATGCCCGAAGTAGCTACAGAATAATCTGTTTTTAACTTTTTCCTAATCCCGATGGCCATTTGTTCAACAACCTCTCGACTAACCACCCCATGCTTTTCTATATCATCCTTGGAAACGTCAAGTATATTTTTTTTAACTTCATCAGAATATGAAACTACTGAACCGATGAAATAATCTGAACTGCCTGAAATTCTAGTTAATCTACCCGCAATATTACCTCCAGTGCAGCTCTCTGCGGTTGAAACTGTTTGTTTCTTTTTCTTTAGGGCCCTCCCAACAACTTCTTCCAATGTTTGTTTATCATAGCCAAATACAAATTCTGGTATAAGTTCTTTCAATTCTGCCACTTTATCCTCTACGACTTTTTGTTCAGCTCTTCCTCCACTATAAGAAGATAGTCTCAATCGAACACTGTTAAGAGAAGGAAGAAAAGCCAACTTGATGTCGTAAAGTGCCAGTGATTTACGCCAAACTTCAATTTTTTCAGCCAATTTTGACTCTCCTATACCCTGGGTCAATACCGTTTTATGAAAAATAGCTTGGGTATTGAATTTATCCTTTATTTTGGGTATAACCGAATCTGAAATCAATCCTTTCATTTCGAAAGGTATACCAGGCAGCGAAACAAATACTTTTTCATCGTGCTCAAACCACATCCCTGGTGCCGTTCCAAGCTTATTAATCATTACTTCGCAATTATCAGGCACTTTCGCTTGATCCTTGTTAACGCTCAAAACTGGAATATTCCTTGATTTGAATATAAGCTCTATGTTAGTATATACTTCTTCATTAAACACAAAATTCGATTGAAAATAATCACCTAATGTTTCTTTTGTAATATCATCTTTTGTTGGGCCCAAACCACCGGTAATAAGTATAATGTCTGCTCTTTCTTTGGCTTCGTTTAGAGCATTGATAATATGTGTTCTATCATCCTGAATAGAACTAATTTGTGAAACCCTAACTCCGATTTCGTTTAACCGCTCAGCCAACCACGCAGAATTAGTATCTACAATTTGACCAATAAGAATTTCATCGCCGATTGTTATTATTTCTGCTTTCATTACAATATATCTAAAGATTCTAATTTTCGAGGCAAAACGCTCAGTACAGGAATGTTTGAGCGATTAATTGTCGTTTGTGCGCTTGACCCAATAAAGTATTCGGTTGGGTTTGTTTCCTGCTGCGTCATTATCATAATCACATCAGCATTTACTTTTTCTGCGTAACTAATAATAGCCAGAGGAAGAGAGTCTTCTCCTTTAACTGTTTTCACTAGAGCTGCTTGGCACGAAACTCCATACTTTGTGACATCCTCAACTACTTTATCCATTTGATCTGTTAGCTTAGCTATTATTTTTTGGTCATTAGTATTTACTATTGAAACAGCACGGATTGTAGATTTAAACATCTTCGAAAAATCAACCGCTTGCTCAACTTTTTGAGTAGTTTCTTTTGTTAAATCGAGAGGCAAAACGATATTTTCACAACCTGTTCTATGCTCTTTACCTCTAATCGTTAATACCGCACATGGAGAACGCTTAATAACTCGCATTGTATTAGAACCGATAAATTGTCCTTTTAACCCTGTCGCACCATTTGTCCCCATAATAATTAATGACGCCATTATTGATTTAGCAAAATCAATAATGGTTTCATATACACGACCTTCAATAAAAACACCCTTAATTTCTATAGCATATTTATTCCTTTGCCGTTCTATGTATTCTATGAATTGCTCTTCAGCATTTCTTTTCATTTTATCTTCATCTTCAGGTTTGGCAAAAAAACCCTTTGTTCGACTTGAGTCAAAAACATAAAGCATATTTACCTCAGCATTATATCGTTTAGCAAGATTACATCCTTGCTCAACTATGGTTTCGGTTTGAGGCGAAAATGCCACAAGAACTAGAAAACGAATTTTTTGCTCCATAAAAATGAATATTTTTGCTTCGATGAGCGAAGCAAATGTAATTAATCAAAGAATAATTCCTCCTTCGGAATTAATAATAAACCAAGATAGCAGTATTTACCATATAAAATTGCGCGAAGAACATATTGCGGATAATGTAATTATAGTTGGTGATCAAGACAGGGTTAAACTAATTTCTAGCTTTTTTGACACTATTGAAACGAAAATCCAAAGTCGAGAATTTGTTACTCATGTTGGCGAATACAAAGGGAAAAGAATTACAGTCATGTCTACTGGGATTGGAACTGACAACATTGACATCGCTATTAATGAGTTAGACGCTGCGGTCAACATTAATTTAAGTACAAGGCAAATAAAAGAAACTAAACGGAAATTAAATATTATTCGAATAGGTACTTCTGGAACATTGCAAGAAGATATTCCTGTAGATTCGTATTTACTTTCTGAATATGGTTTAGGACTTGACGGACTAATGTACCATTACGGTTTCCAGCACTCGAAAGAAGAACAAGAAATAATTAATGCTTATTCTGATCAAGTAACGCAGAATGGTAATCTCCCTTCCCCTTATATCGTGAAAGCATCCGAATCACTATTTAACAAATTGCGCACATCCGAGATGTATACTGGAATTACAGCCACCGCATCGGGATTTTATGGGCCTCAAGGAAGAGCGTTAAGATTAAAGCCAATTAACTCAATACTAAACGAGGAGTTGGCTGCTTTTTCTCTTAATGGGCATCGAATAACTAATTTTGAGATGGAGACGTCTGCTCTATTTGGTTTTGGAAAATTACTAGACCACAACTGCATTACAGTTTGTGCAATTATCGCAAATAGAATGAGAAAAGAGTATAGTAAGGATTACAAAAAGACAGTAAAAGAATTGGTTGAGGTAGTAATAGATAAGCTATAAATGAAGTCATTCGGATTAATTGGAAAAACTCTTTCACACTCATTTTCAAAAAAATATTTTAAGGACAAGTTTTCAAATGATGATATTCCTAATTGTCACTACAACTTATTTGAATTAGAAGCAATTAAGGATTTTCCAAAATTAATTGAAGCGCAAAACTTTTCAGGACTAAATGTTACAATTCCATATAAGGAATGTGTTATCCCATTTCTTGATGAACTAACACCTGAGGCTAAATCGATTGGTGCTGTAAATTGCATTGAGTTCGTCAATAACAAATTAATCGGTCACAATACGGATGTATATGGTTTTAGGAAGTCACTTAGGCCGTTAATTCAGAATGCCAATAAAAAAGCCCTAATTCTAGGGTCTGGAGGTGCTTCTAAAGCTGTAAACTTTGTTCTTGACAACCTTAATATTAAGTCAAGTTTTGTTTCTAGAAAACCGTCAAAAAAAAGCTTAGGGTACACGGATTTATCTTTGACTACAATTGCCAACCATAAACTGATTATAAACACCACACCATTAGGTACTTCTCCAAATATTAATTCTTTACCTAACATTCCCTACGAAGGAATTACTAAAGAGCACATCTTGTTTGACCTAGTTTATAATCCTTTAGAAACTGCTTTTCTAAGAAAAGGAAAAGAAATGAGATGCACAACGAAGGGGGGAAAAGAAATGTTTGTGCTTCAAGCAGAAAAAAGTTGGGCAATATGGAATTCCATATCGCCCAACATCTAATCTTTTATTCTACTTTATTCTGGACACTGACCAGTTACAATCATACTCATCAATTGAATATCATTTAGATTTGTATAATCGTATTGGTAAAGCCCATCGTCACCTATTAATATTAAATGACCGTTCATTGGAATGACATCATATCCTGTATTACTTATTGAATATTCATTGCCATGCAATATACCACCTGCAACTTGATTAGTCAGATCTGTGAATATTTTTACTCCAGAATGTCCATCACAAACAAACAAAACATCCTTTTCTCCATCGATTCCTAAACCATAAGGGGAATTCAAGCTATAATCAGCAATAGATTCTGGGGTTGTAATATCTGAAATATCAACTACATCTAACTGGTTAACCCAACCACCACATTGGTCATCACCCCTAGTTGTAACATAGGCCCTATCTTCATATACAACAACCGGGTCACATGACTGAACATGCTCAAATGCAGAAATATATTCTGGTCTATCGCTATTTTTTAAGTCATAGATGTACATCCCGGTTTCAGCACCAACAAATAACTTGTCTTTGTAGCTAAATAAAGTTTCGATACCCCATTCTAGCTCTACTTCGCCAGAAAGCGTTGGACAAGATGCATCAATCACGTTAAAAATTGCAACCTCAGAAATACTACTAATCGCATATAACATTTGCTCGTAAATCATAAAACGAGACATTGAACCTGCAACACTAACCCCTTCCATTTTTCCAACCTGTAAACCACTTCCTGCTTCGCCAAAAGCTCCTTCATTAAAAACCAATCTTTCATTATCGAAATTTATATCGTAGTTCTGACCACAGTCACCTTGCTCACAAACTTCAGTAACTTCCATTACCTCCCAGCCAGAAACAACTCCTTTAGCAGGATCAATCATCGCGATTGGATATTGAGCATTATGCGGTGGTAAAACATATTCAAATACTTTATTATCTCTGCACACCTCAGTTATATTGTTTATGTCTCTAATATCAAAAGTTACCAAATCAGAATAACTATCAGCATATAGGTAACCGTCGTTTACAGATATGTCAACATTACCAGGAATGTTAATAAAATACAAATTTTCTGGATTTCTAGGATCAGCATTATTGATAACGTGAATCCCTTTACCTAATTCGTTAATAAACAGAAATAAACCAGAAGCATATATTTTTCTTGGGGTACATAGATCTTTTGGAGCCTCAACTCTTATTGACTGTGCCAATACTTCATAGGTCGTATAAATTGGAGCATTTGCAGTATATGTTCTTTTTTCTGTGTGTTTATCTTTTAAACAGCTCTGAAAAAGTATAGCTATTGCTATAATTGGGAAGATAGTTCTCATGATTTTTAATATTTTAGGATGTCTGAATAAATATCTTTTTTTCTGTATGTGTAAATGTATGAAAAAATTAACAAAGTGCAAAAAACCAATAACTTGGTAAAATCTTTTTCAATTTTAATAGTCCTTAAAATTAATGCCATCGTTAATACTAAAACGCAGAAAAATGGTGATGCTATTTATTTAGAAAACGGAAATATTATTCGCGGAACAATAATCTCACCGTTAAATAGTAATAAAATCGGTATTGATTTAAAAAGAGCATATTTTTTATGTATTTGATAAAGATGACGTTGACATTATAAAACAAAGCAAATCCGGAGCCAAACCAAAAGGGTTTTCCATTAAACTAAGTGCATATTTATATGGTATATTAGCGTGATCTTCTGGCACAAAAAATTAAGGAGGTTACAAATTCAAAGATCGTTTTTATTTAGGATTGAGATCTGGGATTAAAGGATTCAACGGGAGTTATATCCCCTTGTTTTTGTAAGGTGAAATAAATATTAGCACCGCTGCAACGCAACCATACATATACCTTTACGGAGGTTATAATTTTTATTCGTAGAATCACGGAAACAACACAAACCAATATTATTATGACCAATGGATTAATTATTACGCCCATATAGCTTCAGACTATAAAGAAGGACTCTTAGTTTTAATGGCAATTGGTATGAATAAAAACTTTAACGCTAAGTTCGGAATGGGATTTCAACTTGGATATAGATATCAAAAAAACAACTTTATCATACCCTCATTAAATTTGGATTTCTAATGGCTGGGATTCACTACTCGTGAAAAATGACACCGTCACTACTAAAAACAACTTTCACCGATTTAAATTAGGCGTATTTTTACTTTTTTTAGCAAAAAAAAGTGAGGCAATGCCCCACTTTTTTGTAATTATTTTGGCGAATATTTAGTTTATCAACTCAGTGCTTCGTTTAATAAAATTAGTAAGATCTTCACCTTTTAGAAGATTCTGAGACAAAAGTGCCAAGTCAGTTGCTTGTTTAGTCATATCTTTTTGTTTCGACTCATCTTTCTCTGATAAAATTTTAGAAATTAAAGGATGGTTCGAGTTAATAACCAAATTATACATATCAGGCATGGATCCCATACCCATCATTCCACCGCCACCCATAGCTTGCTGTTCTTTCATTCTGCGCATGAATTCTGGCTCGGTAATTAACACCGGTGCTTCTTTCTCATTCATACTTTCGAATTGAACCATAAATTGTTCTTTTTTAACTACACTTTCTATAACAGGCTTCAATTTCTCCTCATCTTTTTCTGTTAATTTAGAGGGAATCTCTTCATCTTTAGGTATTAATTTATCCAACGTGTCAGAATCAATTCTAGCGAATTTCACTTTTTCGTTTGCTTGCTCAACCTTACTAATAAAATGACTCGTTAAAGGAGAATTCATTATCAACACATCATAACCTCTTTCTTTGGCCATTTCAATATAGCTATGATGAGCTTGTTCATCATTTGTGTAAAGAAAAATGGTGTTCCCGTCTTTATCAACCTGATTTACCTTAAGCTTTTCTTTGTATTCTTCCATTGTGGAATATACACCATCAGTGCTTTTGTACAAAGCGAATTTTTCAGCCTTAATGTTAAATTTATCTTCAGATAACATTCCATACTCGATAAACACCTTAATATCGTCCCACTTAGCTTCGAAATCTTTACGGTCTTTTTTGTATAGGCTAGCCAATTTGTCAGCTACTTTTTTAGTGATGTGGCTGGCGATTTTCTTTACATTACCATCAGCTTGAAGATACGAACGAGAAACGTTTAACGGAATGTCTGGAGAATCGATTACACCGTGCAAAAGGGTTAAAAATTCAGGAACAATTCCTTCTACCGAATCCGTAACAAAAACCTGATTACTATAAAGCTGTATCTTATCTTTTTGAACCTCAATATTATTCGCAAGCTTCGGGAAATATAAAATTCCAGTAAGGTTGAACGGATAATCAACATTCAAGTGAATATTGAATAATGGTTCTTGAAAATTCATCGGGTACAACTCTCTGTAGAATCCTTTATAATCTTCGTCTTTTAGTTTAGATGGAGATTTAGTCCATGCTGGTGCAGGATTATTAATAATGTTATCAACCGTCTTAGTGATTTTTTCAACGTTACCATCCTTATCTTTCTTTCCAGAAGGATCATCTTCTTGTTCTTGTTTGGTGCCGAATTTAATCGCAACCGGCATGAATTTACAATACTTATTTAAAAGCGTTGTAATTCTTGCTTCCTCTAAAAATTCCACTGAATCGTCTGATATGTGTAGAATGATTTCGGTACCTCTTTCAGTTTTGTCGGATTTTGAAGTAGTAAACTCTGGACTACCATCACAAGTCCATAAAACAGCTGGTTCGTCTTTAAATGATTTAGAATTTATTTGAACCTTCTCGGCGACCATGTATGCAGAATAAAAACCCAAACCAAAGTGACCAATAATATTTGCTGTATCGCCCTTATCTTTGTACTTTTCAACAAACTCTTCAGCTCCTGAAAAAGCTATATCAGCAATATATTTTACAACTTCATCTTTTGTCATGCCGATCCCACGGTCTCTAAAAATTAATTGCTTTTCTGCTTTTTTTATTTCAATTTCAATAGTTGTATCGCCAATATCTCCTTTCATCTCTCCTGATGACGAGAACGTTTTTAATTTATTTGTTGCATCAGTTGCATTTGAAATCAGCTCTCTCAAGAAAATTTCATTATCGGAATACAAGAATTTTTTTATAATCGGAAATATATTTTCCGTATTCACTTTTATCTTCCCTTTTGCCATTTTACAGTTAGTTAGTTTATAGATAATTGTTTTGCAGGACCCTTACTCTGCAAACTTTATGTCATAATTTTAAGAAAGCTTGGTTTTCAAAGTCTGTACCACATCAAATTTTCTGACAATATGACCGTCGTTAATAACTATTATTGGAAATGATGACACTTACGTCCTTTTATGACATGAAACCGGAAGAGAGTTAACTAAAAACTGCGGGCTAAGTAAATACCAAGAAAGCGTTATTTATAAACCCCAAAAATATGAATGAGCATATCCGTTGTTCGAAGAAAAAATAATCTAATCAACAGCGATTACTTTCATTTCGGTTCTTCTGTTTTCCTTCATTTTCTCTTCATTAAAGGTACCATCAGGATTGGCATCTGAAACTACAGGATTTTCTTCTCCGAAACCTTGAGCAGATAATCGATCGGCAGTAATTCCTCTCTCTAACAAATAATCAACAACTGATTGTGCTCTTCTTTGCGACAATTTATGATTGTATTCTGCCGAACCTTTAGTGTCTGTATGCCCATCAATTTCAATAACCAAATGCGGACATTTCAACATTAAACCGCGTAACCTTTCTAGCTCTGTCGTAGATTCAATAGTTAAATCTGCTTTATCAAATTCATAGAATATATTATTCAAACCTAAAATCATACCTGCTTTTAATGGATCTAAATCAATCGCTTGTTCAATAATATGATACTGGGAGTGCTCCCCAACTTCAACATGATCTGAGTGAAAAAAACATCCTGGCCCCTCATAAGTTATATCATAAGATACGCCATGCCGCAGAACTATTAGATACTCTCCCGTTTCGCTATTAGGAGTGTACTCACCCACCAATTCATCTGTTTCAACATTAAAAACTTCAATTTTTACTTGGCTGGGTTTAATCCCGCCATGAGCATGAATTGCACCTTTATATACAGTTAGTGACTTTTGTTCCACGTCAGGAAAATTAATCTTGTATATATCTTGATAACCAAATCCATCTTTTCGAAAAGAAGAATAATAAGCTCCTGTTCCATCAGTTGTCGGAATATAAAAAACATCATCACCAGTAGTATTCACTGGGTATCCAATATTATGGGGTTCAGACCAGGATAGGTCATTTTCTGGATCAATTAAATGTACTGTCATAATATCAAATCCTCCCATTGAGGTATGGCCCTTTGAACTGAAAAAAAAGTTTTCACCGTCTGGATGCAAATACCCACCATCCTCATCATACTCACTATTTACATTACGACCCATGTTTAATGCCAAGCCCCATGTATTGTCTGGCAACCTTCTGCAGAAATAAATATCTGTTCCCCCGAAACCTCCTTCTCTATCACTGGTAAAGTACAAGAATTTACCATCAGCACTTACAGAGGCATGACTTTCCCATGATTTTTGATTTATATCAGATCCCATTTTTTTTGGGTCACTCCATTTGGAGCCATCTAATTGGCTGAAGTAAATATCACCTGAGCCTTCGCTGAATTTATAAATGTATAAGATTTGACCATCAGCTGATAAACCTACCGTCGCTTCATGATCATCAGTATTAATATGGCCTCCAATCCTTTCAGGTTCAGTCCATTCCCCACCTGTCCTTTGTGATATATATATATCTTCAAAGTATTTACCTTCAGAATTAATAGCATCACCAGTAGAACCTGCTCTTCTTGATGTAAAGATCAATTCAGATTCATCGGCTGTCAATACAGGCTTATAATCTGGAAACGGAGAATTTACTTTTTCGCCTAGATTTTTAATACTCATATTAACAGGAGAACTGACCAGTATTTTAGCGTTTTCCGCAATTTGTATTTGACGATCAATATCGGCAATAGTAATGCTATCTAATTCATCAATTGAAATTTTATATTCCTCAAAAGTCGAAATTGCCTGGTCAAAATTATAATTCTTATTGTAGGCTTTACCTAATAAATAATAAGCCCAATTAGGCGCGTTGGTCTCTTTTTCTTCCCCTTCTTGGTATTCTACATTAGTTGATTTTACAGCTTTTTCAAGGTAAAAAATAGATTTATCGGTTTCTAAAGGTGAAAAATAATAACACATGCCAATCTGATAAAGAATATTAGCATTATTGGCCTGCATAGAATCCAATTTTATTAGAATAGGCAAAGCAACCTCATAATTTTCATTAAACATTAGAATTTGTGCCTCGTGAAATAGTCTTTTAAAATCGTCAGCTGCTAGAGATTTTTGACCTATACTCAGTAAAAAAATACAAGGAAGAAGTAATGCTAAATTTCTCATTTTAAATATTCAATTTCTGACAGATTCCAAAAATACAATATTTATTCAGTTACCCATTCTGTAAAGTATTCAATTGGCTGGCGTTGACTCGTAGGCCATTCTATATTTGGATAGCCAATATAAAACAACCCTAAACATCTATCTTTTACTGTCAAGCCTAAAAAGGCTTTCATCTCATCTGAATAAGTCGCCCCTCCAGTTACCCAACATGCACCTATACCGTAGGCTGTAGCAGTTAAATGCATATTCTGAACTGCACATGCAACTGCTGCAATTTCTTCTATCTCAGGAATTTTCTCGGTTTCTTGTCGTTTCATACAAATAGCTATTGCAGCAGAGGATTGCATGGGGTTAGCAATTAGTTTATCGTATTTTTTTTTTAAAAATAAGTTAGCTGGTGTTTTCATTTTATAGGTTTTAGCATGAAATTCACCCAATTTATTCAATCCTTTATCCATAAATACTTTGAATGACCAAGGCTGAGTTAAACCATGTGTGGGAGCCCAGCGAGCATTTTCTATCAAGGTTTCGATTATTTCCTTGTGCACTTTTCTCGTATTGAAATGCTTAGGATAAATGCTCCTTCTGTTTCTTATAATCTCATTAATCTCAGATAGGTTGTACTTCATAACAGATAATTTTTTTGCAAATATATTCATGTATTTTTGAGCAAAACCATCTAATGATTCTCATTATTGATTGTGGAAGTGAAAAATCTCCAAAAATTGGCAAATTTATTGACCTACTAGGAGAAAAAACTGAATGTGTTTCATTAGCAGAAGACTTGAAGGACATTATCCGATATAAAGGGATTATCATTAGTGGAGCCCCTATATTAGTTACAGAAATTGACACAAAACCATACTTGGACAAATTTCAGTTTCTGACTGGAATTACTACTCCTGTGCTTGGGATTTGTTTCGGTCATCAAATATTAGGTATGGTTTGGGGTGCGTATGCATCCCGCTGCAAAGAAGCTAGAAAGTCTTTAGTAATAAGACTGGAAACAAATTCTAAACTTTTCAAGGGTATAGGAGCACATTCAATATTTAACGAAGACCATTGCGAAATGATTTCTCTTCCTAAACAGTTTAAACAAATTGCTACATCAGACCATTGCAAAATTGAGGGAATGCAGCACCTGTCAAAAGCATTATTTGGTGTTCAGTTCCACCCTGAAACATCTGGCAAAAACGGATTACAGCTTTTTAAAAATTTTGTATGTATTTGCAATGACAAAAAGTAAACTATACCTCCTTGGACTTTTAACGCTAGTTGGCATGGGTGGAATTGGCATACTTGTAATTGAGTTTTTTCAGGATTCATCTACTCTCTCCCTTCTAGAAGGTGGCATATTTTGGTATTATCAACTGCCTATCGGTTTAATCTATGGATTAGTAGCAGCTTGGTTAGGCTGGCATTTGATAAAGCTGCAATTGATGCATGAGGTTAGAAACTTTTACTCTTCAATTATTTGGCAGCTAAAACTCAACTGGCTAGATGTTCTTTTTATTTCTTTTTGTGCCGGTGTTGGCGAGGAACTTCTTTTTCGTGGAGCAATACAATATTGGTTAGGAATCTATTTTACTTCTATTGTTTTTGTAGGTATACATGGCTATCTCAATCCAAAAGATTTGAAAATAAGCATCTATGGAGGATATCTTACGCTTGTAATGATTGGCATCAGCTACGGATTTGAAGAATTAGGATTGGTTTCGGCTATGGCTGCCCATTTTGCCATAGATGTCTATTTGCTGGGAGTAATATCGTTTGAAAATAAGAGCTAAAATGCTGCTGTAGAAAATCTATTATATTAATTTTTTATAGTCATAGATTTTATTAAATAAATGAGCATTAATTAAAAAATTGAGAAGTCAATTTCTTAGCTTAGATAGATAGGTAAATTATCATAATGGTAATCTATTGCACCAAATCTTTAGAATTCGCCACAGCTTCGTAAATCACTTTCATAATTTGAGTGCGGTAACCAGTTTGTATCAACTTTCGATTATCAGCGTCAGGGTATACTCTGTTAGAAAGAAAAATATAAACTAAATCTTCATCTGGGTCTCCCCACGCTAAAGTTCCCGTAAAACCGCTGTGGCCAAAACTATCGAACGATATACATTGGCATGTTGGCCCACCAACGCCAAACCTAACAGGCTTATCAAAACCAGCTCCCCTCCTGTTTTCGCCTTCTTCGCCTGTGCAGTTCTGACAATCGGTAAACTCAGCAACTGTACTATCCGAAATGTATCTTATACCGCCATAAGTACCTCCGTTTATATACATCTGCATAAGCTTAGCCAAGTCTTCTGCGCTAGAAAAAACTCCTGCATGACCACCAACTCCGCCCAGCATTGCAGAACCTGGGTCGTGCACATCACCATGCACCAATTGTTTTCTAAATAACATATCATATTCCGTAGGTGCAATTCTATCTAACTCAAACCTATTTCTTGGCTTGTAACCCATAGTGTTAAGTCCCATTGGTAGATAAAAAGTTTTAGAAACAAAACTATCTAAAGGCATTTGTACTTCCTTTTCGATTATTTTTTGAATCAAATAATATCCTAAATCACTGTATTTATATCTCCCTGGAGTTTTTAAAGGAGTACCCAAAATTCTCCTAATTATTTCATCAGAGTAATCTGTTTTTATATAAAAATCTTCCGCAACTCGCTGACCATACAATTCTGATTCAGCTTGGCTATAGATATCAAATCGAGGCATTCCTTTTATTAAAGTTTTCTTATAAAATGGAATCCAAGAAACCAACCCAGCTTGATGTGACAACATATCTCTTAATACCATATTCTGATATGGCGTTGTATCAACCATTTCAGAAATATAATCGCATAACCTATAATCTAATCTAATGTTTCCATTATCTTGTAAGTACATCAGGGATAGTGTAGAAGCTGCTATTTTAGTTATAGATGCCAGATCGTAGATATCATCGTTACGAACTTCTCGTTTCTTTTCATAAGTGTGATATCCGAATGATTCCTGATAAATCATGCTTCCATCTTTTAATACAACAACTTGGCAACCAGGAAATGCCTTATCTGCTATTCCCGAATTGCATATCTCATCAATTTGGACCAAGTCTTCTGAATTAATACCAACATCTTCTGGGCTTCCGTATCGCAGGCGAACCCACTCAGAAGTTTGCAATCCATCATTTAATTTAAAATGTTTAGAAGCTGTTATGGGTAATTGACCTTTAGCTTGGAGACCACCAAAAATAAGCGCCGCTGAAGATTCCTCAGCAAATCTTGTATCTTGATAGGAAACGATTAATGCCTTTACATTTTCAGCTCCAAGAAACTTATTCAAGCTATAAGGACTCGCAAAAACGTCAAGGATAACTGCGTTCTTCTCTTCTAAAGCACTAACAAGCTTTATTGCTTGCGTGGTTATGCCGAAATTCTTACTTGGACTTTCATTTGTTTTTTGAATACTTACTATTACCAAATCATAGTCTTGCAAAGCAGATAGTGTCCTTGAAATTTGCTCATCGGATGGATTACTAGATATATTAAAATGCTTAACCTTAGCATAACGTTCCAAAGATTTCTGAAAAGTATTCACTTTTGTATCACCAATGGCTAATGAAGCAATTTTAAGTGAGTCAATATTTTTCAATGGCAATAAGTCTTCATCATTTTTGAGCAAAGTCATTGCGTTTTCATACAATTTTCTATTGTGTGCATAGTATTCTGGCTTATTTAGGTCTTTGTACAAGTTTTTAAGCTCAACAGGCTTATAGTTATCTAAACCTGCCCATTGCTTAGCTACCAATATCTTACGACAGCGAGCGTCTATTTCAGATTGAGTAATCTGACCTAATTCAATGGCTTTTTTGATTTCCTTGAGTGCGGTTGGTACATCTTCTGAAAAAAGTAATACATCATTCCCGGCTAGCAAAGCCTTTACATCAACAACACCCGGTTCAAAATAGGCACTTACCCCCTGCATGTTAAGAGCATCTGTAAAAATCAAGCCTTCAAAACTCATTTCTCCCTTTAAAAGGCCAGTTACAATAGGTTTAGACAAAGTTGAAGCCTGATTTTGAGTAGAATCTAAACTAGGAATATACAAATGAGCAATCATCATGCTGCCCAAACCTTCTTCAATCATTCTTCTAAAGGGGTAAAGCTCGATATCATTTAAACGTTCTAAATCATGATTAATAATTGGCAAAGACTTATGCGAATCGGAGTCAGTATCTCCGTGGCCAGGGAAATGTTTTGCATTTGCCATAACATAATGATCTTGCATTCCTTTCATGTAAGCAATTCCTTTGTTTGCAACGTTAACCTTGTCTTCACCAAAAGAACGGCTATTAATTACTGGATTTTTAGCATTATTATTTACATCTACAACTGGAGCAAGATTTACATGAAGTCCAATACGTTTGAACTGCTCAGCTATATCCTCTCCCATTTTGTAAATAAGATCATTATCTTGAATTGCTCCAAGCGTCATCTGGCGCGGATACTTCACGGTACTATCCAAGCGCATTGCTAACCCCCACTCCGCGTCCATTGAGAGTAATAACGGGACTGCTGCTTTTTCCTGATAAAAATTAGTGAGTTTAGCCTGCCGAACGGGTCCCCCCTGAAAAAAAATTAATCCGCCAATTTTTTGTTCTTCTACCAGTTTGGTAATTTCATTAACATGATCTTGGGTTTTATTGGAGTATGCGGCAACCATAAATAACTGCGCAATTCTTTGGTCTGGACTTAATGTCTGCATTACTGAATCTACCCATGCCGATTCGACCATCTCAAACAAGATTGGGTCAATAATGTCATCTTTAGTACTTGCCGAATCTTTAGCTTCAGGCGTGACTTTATTTTGAACGAAACCACCAACACAACTAAAGCTTAAAAAGCTATAAAACAGTGTTATAAGTATATAATATGGCATATTATTTAATGTGTTTTTAATTAATTGTAAATTTACCAAGGTAATTGCTGTTTTTTACTTGAAGTTATAAGTTTTATCAACAAAACTGATGTGTATTAAAGAGTTTTAGTTACTTTGCAACTTATATTTTTTGATTCTATGAAAAAAATAATTACAATTTTAGCCTCAACTTCACTGTTATTTAGTTGCGAAAACCCTACTGAACCTCAACAAGAAATTGAACTTCAAAAAAAAGAGATTATTAGCTCTAAACAAACCATATATACAGAAGTTATACCATTAAAGGATGTAAATTCGGTAATTATAACGATGCCTACTGCAAATGAAATTACTGCAACAATTAAGACTTCTGGTTCTTTATTTTCTGCGCTAACGCTAAATAATCCCCTTAATGCAGAGAGCTACACTACAAGTTTCAGAAAAACGATTAATCTGGGGATTTACGGAACTGACCTTGCATACATTGGCGCTTATGATCGGGGGGATCTTTTAACAGACCATCTCAAAGTAATTAATAGTTTAGCGATTGATTTAGACTTGTCGCATTTCATCGATAGAAATCGTATTGAACAAATAAAGGAAGCTGGAATGTTGACCGATTCAATTTTTGCTATGACGGGTGGGGTCTTTACAAAAATGGATAAATATTTACGAGAAAATGACAGACACAATACAAGTCTCTTATTAATGGTCGGAAGCTGGCTAGAAGCCATTCATATCGCAACTACGGTAACATACAATTCTGAATTTGAAAACGAAACTCTAAATGCGAAAATTGGAGAACAAAAACTTATTTTGGAGAAATTTATTATGCTATTAAATAACTTTAAAACAGAGCCACTTTTTGGTCAACTTATTGATGAACTAACTCAGCTCCGATTATTATATGAAGGCGTTGAACTTGATGAAGAACTTTTAATTCAGGCAATGACTGATACAACAGGTAAATACATTAATAGAAAATCTGCAGAAATCAATCGCACCCAACTTGCAAAAATTACTATTAAACTAAACAAAATTAGACATAGCTTAATTGAGCCAGCTTAGCAGAAAACTTTAAGTAACAAAAAAGGAGCAAGTATTAAACTTGCTCCTTTTTTAAAAATTGGTTAGCCTATATAATGTCAACTTGTCCGGAACCTAAATTATAAAACCCAGATACGATTTTTAGTCCCTCTGAATTTCTAATAATTTCAGATTTGTTAAATAATTCCTTAGCGGTTAATTGTGCGTTAAATTTAACAACTTCATTTACCTCGCTCGAGCCACAAGAATTAACAGCAGGCTCAATTTGTTCAAGCAAATGAGCCAAACTAGCACTCTCTTTGACTCCTGCAATAGCGGCCGTTACTGCCCCGCAGCTTTCATGACCAAGCACCATAATAAGTTTAGTTCCTAAATGCGCAACTGCGTATTCAATACTTGCCACTGTCGAAGCATTAGCAATATTCCCTGCCACTCTACACACAAATATCTGCCCTGCATTGGCATCAAAAATTGATTCAGGAATTACTCTGGAATCGGCACAACTTAAAATTATAGCATAAGGACTCTGTCCTGAAACCAAACTCGATCTTATTGCTGTTGAGGCATCAACATTTTCTTTATCGGCAACATACTTTTCATTACCCGTAACTAATAGCTGTAAAGCTCTATCTGCATCCATATTTTTTTTATTAGGTTTATTTACTTTTTAGGTTTGTTGTCTGGTTTAGAAATAGAATCTCTCATTCCTGTATCAGCTTGAATATTTTTCATCTTATAGTAATCCATAATACCCAGATTACCAGTTCTAAAAGCATCTGCCATAGCTTGCGGCACCTCGGCTTCAGCTAATATCACTTTTGCCCTCGCTTCTTGAGCTTTAGCCTTCATTTCTTGCTCTTCTGCAATGGCCATCGCTCTTCTTTCTTCTGCTTTAGCTTGAGCAATATTTTTATCAGCTTCTGCCTGATCAGTTTGAAGAATCGCACCAATATTTTTACCTATATCAACATCAGCAATATCGATTGATAAAATTTCGAAGGCTGTTCCTGTATCTAGTCCTCTGCCTAAAACCACTTTTGAAATAGAATCTGGATTCTCTAAAACTGCTTTATGCGATGAGGCAGATCCAATTGAAGAAACAACACCTTCTCCGACTCTTGCCAATATAGTATCTTCACCTGCTCCTCCAACTAACTGTTTAATGTTAGCACGCACGGTCACTCTTGCTTTTGCAATTAACTGAATACCATCTTTCGCCACCGCGGTTACAGGTGGAGTATCAATTACTTTTGGGTTTACAGACATCTGAACTGCCTCTAGAACATCTCTTCCAGCTAAATCTATCGCTGTGGCAGCCTGATAATCCAAAATGATATTTGCCTTATCAGCAGATATCAAGGCATTTATTACATTCATGACATTTCCCCCTGCCATGTAATGCGACTCTAATAAATCTGTTGAGATTTCGATTCCAGCTTTTTTCGCATTAATTCTAGCGTTAACCATTAAAGATGGGGGCACCTTTCTAAAGCGCATAAAAATTAGCTGTAACATTGAAACTTTAGCACCAGAGACAACGGATTGAAACCAAAGACCAACTGGAATTAAATACAAAAGTATCAGCAACCCCACTAAACCTAAAACGCCTATAAAGGCCATACCTGCTAAATCACCCATTTTATTCTAATTTTATTACAATTATCTTATTTGATTCAATTTTATTTACTTCAATATTAGTATTATTTTCTAATAATCCATACTTTGAATGAACTTCATATAGCTTTTCGTTAATTCGTGCCATCCCCGCTGGCGCAAGTTTTGAAATCGCCACACCCTTATCGCCAACATGAATAATTTGCTCATCAATTAAATTTACTTTTCCTGTTAATTCACTTTTTAATGAAAACCTATCCCATGTTTTAGCTCTAAAAGCTAACGAACCACTAAATCCCAAAAAAACAACTGAGCTTAGTAATGTAATATGACCATAAATAAACTCTATTTGATAAGCCATGAATACACCTACTAACATCATTAAAGCCCCAAGGACACCTACTACACCAACTCCCGGAATTAAAAAAATCTCAACCAAAATAAGAACTACTCCGATTAACAATAAAAATATTATCCCCGTTAAAGTCATAATTGGTGCGAAAGTTAGTGAATTTATCTAAACAACTTATATAGGTTATCTCATTAAAGTAACGGTGGACCTTACTTCCTGAATTTCTGTTGTGCCGTCAGAAAATCTCAAGTAATAGACATACGATCCAACTGGGGCTTCCAAACCATCCCAACCAACCGAATAATCGTTTGTGTCAAATATTAAATTACCAAATCGATTGAAAATAGCGAAATAATAATTTTCTGGATCTGCAAAACTTACCTGGGGTTTAAAAACATCATTGAGGCCATTATCGTTTGGAGTAAACGAATTTGGAATATATACTTTAGGTGCAATGGTATTGCAAACAATATTAGAACGACTAGAATCCTTATGTGAATATATATTTCCGTCAGACTCAATAGCTTGAATCAAGTAGCAAAATGTACCAATCTGATTCGCTTCATCGGATACATCGTCTTCAAAAAATGTTTCGTAATCAGGCAATATAGCTATTGGCAGGTCATTAAAAACACCATTATCGGATTTGTAAACATTATAAAAACTTACGCCTTGACCGAATGTTTCCCAATCTGAATAATTCGTCCAACTAATCTCATTAATGTATTCATCATTACCTTTTGATATTTTTGTTAAAACTGTGTTAGATGTGTTAGACACCTCTATCGAATTGCCACAAACATCAATAGCAGCTACACGATAGTAATAACTTGTAGTATTAGTGTTTAACATTGAGTCTATATAGACTAATCGCGAAGAAGTCGGTGAAACTATTTGTTCTATTACTTCAAATTCAATACCATTATCAGAAGACCTTTCTATGTCGTAGTATTGAACAGCCGCATTTAAATCAATATAACAAGACACCTCAACGGTAGACTCACTTAATACAGTTACGTAGTTCAAGTACTGCTTTTGCGGAAAATTAGGGACTATTACATTCAAGCAAACTAAATTAGATGATGATGAAAGACCAGTTCCGCCAGCTTCGATGGCGCGAACGAAATAACAATAATTAGAATTCGCGTTTAATCCTTGATGAATGTAACTTATATTGTTTCCACTAACCGCAGTTAATAATTGAGAGGGGCCACCATTTTCGCTTACAAAAATTTTATATTCACTTATTCCAGAACTCCAGCCAACGTAATGATTCCAGGAAATTTGAATTTCTTTATCGCATGGGCTCAACTCTGCCTCTAAAAATATTGTTTCATGATTAGTCCCAGATGCACTAGTATTGGGAGTGCCTCCACCCCAACAAGAATCGAAAGCTAATAAACCGTATACCTCAGACTGATTATTTGGATCAGCGTCAACATCAATAAAAAAAGTACTATCTATTCCCCAAATCGTATCAATTTGATATCCGCCTGTTGCTAATTCTAGAATAACAATGTAGCCATCAACATCACCCGAGACACTCCTTTCCCAACCCACATTCACTTCTCCTGTTATTGGATTTACACTAACAGAATCAATTTCAGGAATAAGGGGGGGAGTTTGATCACCAACTTCGTCTCCTGCAATGTTAGATACTGAAATACAACCAGAAGCATCGAATACTTCAATTTTATAATACGCAGAATCATAGCATACCTTTGTGCTATCGAGATAATTTTCTGTTCCAAATTCTACGGAATCAATAAGAGTCCAAGTCCCGCCAGCAAACATTCTATAAATCAAATACCAATCTGAATGAGTATTTATGCGCGGATTATGAATCTTATTCCAAGTTAATCTTGCTTGACTTTCCAGAATTACTGGAGTTGCACTCAAACCTTCAGCTGTTATCAATATAGGTTGAAGCGTATCTGAGCTTATGGAAGGCTGCTCTCCTGTCCCATCATCAAAATTGGTGATTACATAAAAATACTCAGTACCTATTCCTAAATTAGCGCCAGAATATGTATAGCTAACTTGATTGATATCATTTACAGTTGAACATAAAGAATAGCTTCCTGTCGGATTGACAGAATGATAAATACTATATGAATTAAATTCTCCTAATGGATCGACTGGCGCCACCCATGTTATAGTTATATCGTCACTAGGGCCTACAGAAATACACTTCAAAATAGGAGCACCTACATTGGCGAACATTTGCTGAAAAGCAAAAGTTTGAACAATAACCAAAACTATAATTCTTTGAAACACCTCTAAACTGGAAGTTATACGCTTAAAACGTATTTTAGTTCATATTATTTGAACCAACTACAACTTCATACAAATCATTACTTCCCAGATACTTTTCAGCAATGTCACGCACCTCAAAAGGAGTTATGTTTAATATTGTGTTTGTTAGACTATCAAAATAGCTTTTATCCAAATCAAAAAGAATTATACCTTTCCAGCGCTCTGCAAGAGAAAAGGGGCCATCAACAGATTTCAACAATTCACCCATCAAGTAACTTTTTACCAGGTTTAACTCTAAATCTGAAACCAAAGTTGTTCGCAAGAATTCAATCTCCTTATATATTTCACTGATAGCTTTTTGGCTCATATCAGCACCTACTTCAGTGGAAATGCCAAAATAAGAATCGTGCTTTTGTGGAGAGATAAATGAACCTATACCATAGGTATAACCTTTATCTTCTCGTATATTACTCATTAAACGAGACCCAAAATAACCACCAAGAATTGTATTAACAACTTGAAGTTTGGCAAAATCATGATGAGATTTACCTATGGTACGCTTACCTATGCGAATAGCTGATTGCACAGAATTCGGTTTTTCGATAAAATGTTTAAACTTTTTAGCAGAGCTAGGTTTAGTTAAATTATTCAACTCTTCAGAATTAGCCGAAGGAAATGAAATTGAGGAATCGATAGATTTAAAAACTTCGGCTGTTATTTTTCCCGCAAGAAATATTTTACAGTTTTTTGATGTATAGTTTTTTGCCCAAAACTGCACCAAATCTTCTCTGTAAATTTGGTCAAAAAATTCAACCTTTGCTTTTCTTCCGTATGGATGTTTGTCTCCATAAAGCACATTTAAAAACTCACGTCTAGCGATAGAACTATTTTTTTCTAAATTAACTAAGAATTGTTGTTTAATTCTTGACAAATGAGTTTGTAGCTCGTGTTCAGGGAAGGTCGGGTTTAAAAGCACTTCCTTGAGATAAGGCAACACATTGTGCAGTTGCTTATTAAGGGCATAAAGAGCAATCGAGGCAACATCTTTAGAAATGTCAGTTTGCAAAAATGCACCATAAAAATCTACAGCTTCATTTATTTGTTGCGAACTATATTTTGAAGTTCCTTCCATCAATAATGCATTTGTGCAAGAGGCTACAAGTGGTTTCGACTGATTGAAACTTCCTGCATCAAACATAATTTCTATACTCACAATGTTTTGCGATCCTGTATTAAAGATATACACAGGAATTCCGTTACTCAAATATTTCAATTCATAATCATCAAGATTAACACTCTTTATCTCTTTATGAACTGGTGCGACACTTCTATCTATCATTTCTGTGCGTAATATCTGAGTGTTGAACTATTTTCCTTTCTGAAAATCTTTGTAGCAGCCTTTTTAACATCTTCCGCTGTCACTCGGTTATATTTTTCAACTTCAGTATTTATACCGTTAGCGTCTCCCAATAATTCAAATTGAGCTAAATTCATCGCTTTATTCAGACACCCAATTTCATTAAATACAGTTGTTGACTCTATCTTATTTTTCAATTTTTGCAACTCTCGTGGTTCAACTAATTCGTTAGTCACCTTTTCCAACTCATTCCAAACAGCGGTTTCTGCTTGTTGCATTTTTATCCCTGGAAGAAGTGTTCCTGAAATAATAAACATACCTGGGTCAATGCTTCCCGAAACGCACGCATCAATATTCCCGAAAACTTTTTTAGTTTTTATTAGTTGCTGATTAAATCGGGAGGAGCCTCCTCTAGAGAGCATATCGGAAATCAAATCCGTTGAGTAATAGGAATCCGTTCCTTTCTTGGACATATGAAAACTCATATATAAAGAATCGGCGGGAACATCTTTTTCAACTTCAATTGTTCTTTCTTTAGATTGCTTGTCCTCTTTTTGCAAATTACGCACATAACCCTTTCGTTCTGGAATATCGCCAAACCATTTTTCTGCAAGTCGTTTTACCTCGCTATAATCTACATTTCCCACAACAGATAAAACACAATTTTGTGGTCCATAATGTTTATAAAAAAAGTCTTCAACATCCTGCAGTTTTGCCTCCTGAATATGCCTCATTTCTTTACCTATTGTTGCCCATAAATAGGGGTGTTTTTTATAAGCCATAGGACGAAGAAGCAGCATTGCGTCCCCGTAGGGCTGATTTAGGTATCGTTGATTGAATTCTTCCATAACAACATTGCGCTGAACATCTAACGATTTTAATGAAAATTCTAGTTGATTCATTCTATCTGATTCTAGCCAAAAAGCAGTTTCTAAGTTACTTGAAGGTAAGGTCAAGTAGTAATTAGTTATATCATTGGTTGTAAACGCATTATTACTACCACCAATTTGCTGAATAACCTTGTCATAATCGGGTATATTTTGCGAGCCTCCAAACATTAAATGCTCGAACAAATGTGCAAATCCTGTGCGACTAGAATCCTCATCTCTAGCCCCTACATCGTATAGTAAATTAACCGCAACTAATGGCGATGATTTGTCCTTATGAACTAGGACTTTGAGCCCATTTTCGAGCGTAAATTTTTCGTATTTAATCATCCCCAATTAAAGTGATTTTTGTTGTCTAACATATCTGTTTTCGCTTCGTTGTATTCACTAATTAAGTCTGTTATAATTTGGGCAGCAGGCTTAACATTATTTATCATCGAAGCTATCTGCCCAATTTCTAGTTCGCCTTCAATAATGTCCCCCTCAAACATACCCTTTTTAGCCCTAGCTCTTCCTAGAATTTGTTTCAATTCATTAACACTAGCTCCTCTTTGCTCTGCTTCAAAAACTCGTTGCTGAAACTCATTTCTTATTAACCGAACAGGTGTTACTGATTTAAGAACTAAGCTAGTATCACCTTCTTTAGAATCGACCACTTCATCTTTGAAATTCTGATGAGCTGAAGATTCTATTGAAGCCACAAATTTACTGCCAATCTGAACTGCATCAGCTCCCAAAACCATAGCAGCCAAAATTGCTTCTCCTGAAGCAATGCCGCCTGCAGCAATTAGCGGAATTTTAATTTGTTTAGCTACATCTGGAATGAGACATAATGTTGTCGTTTCCTCTCTGCCGTTATGCCCACCTGCCTCAAAACCTTCTGCCACTATTGCGTCAACACCAGCAGCTTCAGATTTCAGAGCAAACTTAACGCTAGATACAACATGCACGACCTTAATTCCATGACTTTTCAAATGCTTTGTCCATAGCTTAGGGTTTCCTGCAGAAGTAAAAACAATTGGAACCTTCTCATCGATAACCGTCCGCATATGTTCTTCTATATTTGGATAAAGTAAGGGTATATTAACCGCAAATGGTTTTTCTGTTGCCTGTTTACATTTTTGCACATGTATTTTAAGCACCTCGGGGTACATAGAAGCAGCTCCTATAACACCAAGACCTCCTGAATTAGAAACAGCTGCAGCCAATTCCCAAGGCGAACACCAAAGCATTCCCGCTTGAATAATTGGAAATTTAATACTAAAAAGCTCTATTATTCTATTTGTCATGTTAGAAATTTAACCCCAAAAGTAGATATATACGCTTATTTTCTACTTACATTTGTAGTGAATTGTACATTAAATAGTATTTTTGATTAGTAATTGCTGAAAGTATAATGCGTAATATCCTAATAACAACTGCCTTAATAGTCTCACCATTTATTGCCTTTTCGCAATATTATGCAATGGATTATGGCTTATTAGCAGGGGCTTCTCAATACCTTGGAGAATTTGGCGGTAATGAAAAAGAAGCACAACCTTGGATTTTAGACATGAAAAGTCAACAAACAAGATTTGCTGTTGGAGGATTTTATAGATATAGATTCAAAGAAAAAATTGGGGTAAATATTCAAATGAATATGATCCGATTGGCGGGTGCAGATAATTTATCTACAAATGGCCCTCGAGTTGGAAGGAACTTAAGTTTTAGAAATGATATCGTTGAATTAAGTGCTAGGTTAGAATCATTTATTTACCATGTTAACGATGTTGGTCATACCGGTCGATATCAATTAGATTTTAGAGCATATTTGTTTGCAGGAGTAGGAGTATTTTATAATAATCCAAAAGCATCGCATGAGGGCTTTGGTGGATATAATGCCCTGCGACCGTTGCAAACAGAAGGAGTTAAATATAGTGCTATTCAGCCATCAATTCCTTTTGGATTAGGTTTCTTTTACACATACAAAAAGGTACATAGGATTGGATGGGAATTTGGTACTCGAAAAACATTTACTGATTATATTGATGATGCAAGTACATTCTATTACGATCATGGTCCTGGCGCTGATCCAATGGTTTTAGCATATTCAAATAGATATGATGAGACACTTGATAAGAAATTAATTGGAGAAAAGAATTATGTTCCTGGTGCTAAAAGAGGTGACCCAGGAGCTATGGACTGGTATATGACGACTCAGTTTTCTTATAGTTATGTATTGCGAGGAAAGCGTAACTTTACTCATTCTCAGTATAGTTACCTTTATGGTAACAAAAATCGCAGACGTAGAAGTAGAGCTAAGTTCTAAAGTAATCTAGTAGATTATTTATTTTAGGAACTGTATTAGCTTAGATAAAGGTTTTTGGTAAAGTGTGAAATAGTTTGGCTTAAGATAATTAACCCGCCATGCCTTTCTATCTTCAAGGTTAGCTTTTACTCGATTAATAATTGAAGAATTACTCTTTCCTCCAACTCGCATTTTTACTAAAACTTCTGGAATATATTTAATTGAAATTTTATTTCCATGCAAAAAGCGAAGCATTAATTCATAATCCGCAGATATTTTAAATGAGGTATTATAGGCCCCTAAATCCGCAAACAATCTGCGCTTAGCATAAAAAGTGGGGTGTGGAGGCATCCAACCATTCAAAAACATTCCATCAGAATAGCTCCCAGCTTTCCAATCACGAAATACCTTGTTCAAATTATCTTTATCCACATATTGTAAATCTGAATATATCGCCTCGCATTTGCTTTTAATAAAAACTTCAACAACTTTACTAATTACATCTTTCGCTGCTAATACATCGTCCGCATGAACTAAGCCAACAATTTCACCTGTAGCAACTTTAATACCCTTATTAATAGCATAGTATAACCCGTTATCAGCTTCAGAAAAACATTTCATTATTTGGCTTGAATATGACCTTATAATTTCTAGTGTACGATCCGTTGATTTTCCATCAATGACAATATATTCAATGTCTTGATAATTTTGAGAAATAACTGAATCAATCGTATCCTTAATGGTTGCAGCACTATTGTAACATACGGTAATAATTGAAACCTTCATGCTATATTACGGTCTCTTATTTTTACAGCTGGGTTACCTTTATAAACGGAATACTCTTGCATATCATCACATGCTACAGAATTAACCCCTAGAACAGAATGGTTTCTACATATAACTCCTTGTGCTACAATTGACTTCGCACCAATCCAAACACCGTCTTCAATTTTGATAGGCTTAACAATTAAATCAAAATTTACTGCAGAATAATCATGGTTTCCACTCAATATTAATGCACCTTGAGAAATACAAACCTGATTACCAATTTCTACCACATCTAAATTATCTATCCATACATTTTCTCCAAGCCAAGTGTTATTTCCAACATGCAGTTTCCATGGGTACTTAATATTCAATTTAGGTTTGAGGATAACTCCCGTACCTATTTTAGCCCCAAAAAACCTGAGAATAACACGCTTAATTGAAGATACGGGAAGTAAATACGAATTAAAAGCAACGGCATTTATAATATACCATAAAAGAACCACAATTTTATTCTTACCAATATCAAACCAGTCATTATTAAATTTTGATAAATCTGTCGAATTCATTTTCTAATCACATTAATTACCAAACAAATCTACACTTTGTTTGACAATTGTCTCGTCTTCAATTATGCTCTTTGAAAACTTACTGCACGATGCTACATATTTATCAAAATCCTTCTGATTCATCTGAGCTGCTTCGCTAATCGTATTATTGATTTCACCTTTTCGTTTCAAATCTAAATCCCAACCTAAAACCTTTTCATTAAGATTTTTCCAAGGAGTTTGGTCACTTATTATCACTGGTCTAGCTGCCATAAAACTTTCTAAAACAACATGACCAAAATTTTCTCCAAAGGATAGTAGTGTTAAAAAATGATATTTTTTTATGGTTTCTTCAATACTCTTTGGGTGAATGGTGCCTCGATAACTAATTTTGATATTGTTAGGCATTTTACTAATTAACACCTGACATTCTTGCCAATATTTTAGATTATATAGCGTGCCATAAATATCTAATGTAATATTTGCAGTTTGTTTCATTAAAATTTCCAATAATTGATACAGATTTTTCTCAGGAGATATACGAGCTATCGATATCAGACTTAAGACATCCTTTACCTTCTCAGTCGATGAAGTTGGAATATTTAGGTTTACTTTATGCAAATTTGGAGCAATTTTAACGTTAGCATTTTTACCAATTGAATTATAAATATCTTGTTTCTCATCCTCATTTGTTGCGTGAAACTCTGCCTCTCTATAAAGTTTCAGCAACGAAGCTAAAAACAAAAACAAACGTTTTTTATAGAATTTAATTCCAATCGCGCTACCAGCTAACATACCCCGGGCTGATACTAAAACATGTTTTCCCATCCCCTTCGAAATTAGAAGAGGGTATATGGAGAAATACTTTGAATATATCCCATTGACATACATTATATCAAATTCTATCGACTTAACTAATTTCTTAAGAAAAGAAAAATTAAGATTACTATCTGATACATAGTAAACCGAAGAACCGTCCTTTTGATTGTTCCAAACATTAGGTTTGATAAACTCATACGGCTCCTTTTCGCAATAGTCAGTATTTCTTGTTACAATATAGAAATCATAATAATTAGATAGATGTCCGACTAAATTAGCACAAGAAGTAATTGGACCGCCAGCCTTGAAACCAGGTAAGTACCAATCTATAAAAAGTAATATCTTTTTTTTAGGCTTCAATATTATTACGCTTTAACCAGTCTTCTAAAACAACAATATGCCATACCCTACTCCACGAAACCTTAGGATCATTTTTCAAAAAAGAATTCCACAATTGGATAACCACCCCTCCTTCAAAAATGCCTCTTTTTTCTATACTTTCCATTCGATCGACACAAAACTCTCTTAACTCATTTTTGAGCCATTTTGTCCAAGGCAAAACGAAACCCATTTTTTTTCTATAAATAACCTCGTCTGGAACAAGGCCTTTAAATGAATCTGTTAATAAACTCTTTGGCGTTAAAGGGTACTTGATGTCGTCTGAGACGGATAATACATATTCTATCAATTGATGATCTAAAAAAGGCACTCTAACCTCTAAAGCACTTGCCATACTCATCTGATCAGTATCTCTTAGTAAAGTATTTTGCATATAAGTAGACAGCTCATATATACTTACTTCGCTCAACAAAGGTAAATCAGTTTTGCGATTCAGGGGAGCGAATTGACCCAACAAACTTATTTTTTCAGCACTTTTAGCCCCCGATAAAATATTTACCTGACTGTTAAGAAGGGTTTTTCTATATGTGGGATATAAGTATCTAGTTGATATTTTAGAAAGACTCAGAACTTCAGCTATTTTTTCACCACTTACCCCGCTTGCAGTTCGCGCATATAATTGGCCAAATAATTTCCTTAAATTTACGGGAACTTTGTTTAAGTAGCTTTTCGAATTAACATCCAAGGCTTGTTTAAAAATCGAATAGCCGGCAAATAATTCGTCCCCTCCCAATCCTGACAAAGCAACTGTAATTCCGGCCTTCTTGGTTGCTTTTGAGACTAAGTAAGAATTAGGACCATCACCACTTGGATGATCCATCCTTGCTAATGCATTTGGTAACTCATCAATGAAATTCTCTACCTTTAACTGTATTTCATTATGGTTGGTTTTGAAATGTTTTGCAACAATATTGGAATATTTAGCCTCAGAGAATTTTTGATCGTCAAAAGTTATTGAAAAAGTATTTACGGGCTTCGTATTAATTTTACTCATCAAACCAACAATAAGACTAGAGTCTATTCCTCCTGACAAAAATGCCCAAAAAGGCACATCAGATATCATCCTTCTTTCTACAGACTCAGTAAGCAGTTGAGCTACCTTATCGGTAACTTGCTTTTTAGAATGCGTTAATACGTTTGGATTAATACATTTTGTTGGTTCCCAATACTTTTCAATAATTATTTTATTCCCTCTAATTCTCATGTAAGAGCCTGGCAAAAGAACATTTACATTCTCTACTATGGTTTTTGGTGCATGGACTGTTTGATACTGAAGGTATTCCGGCAAAACACTTTTATTAAGTTTTCGAGGAACTTCCTCTGACGCTAGTAAAGCCCTAATCTCAGAAGAAAATACAATGCAGCTTTCTTGAATGGAATAATAAAGAGGTTTTATTCCAGCTCTATCACGGGCAATAAATAGTTCTTTCTGCTCCTTATTCCAAATAGCAAAAGAAAACATTCCGTTAAACAACTTAACACAATCCTGGCCAAGAGCTATGTACGCCGCAAGAATTACTTCTGTATCTGTGTTCGTCTGAAATGGGTAATCTTTTAGTTGCCTCTTTATTTCTTGATAATTATATAATTCACCATTATAAACTATAACAAATTTCTCGTCAACTGAAAGAAATGGCTGATGGCCATCCGATGACAAATCAATTATTGCGAGTCTTTGGTGACCTAGGGAAATATTTTCATCAGAATAAACACCGCTATCATCAGGCCCACGGTGTTGAAGAGCAATATTCATACCTTCAACTTGGCTGCTATATTGCACTTTCTTATTCCCAGTATGAAATACTCCGTTTATTCCACACATGAATTAACGAAATTTTCATCTGCCAACATAAGTTTTATCCCTTCTTCAATTGACAATAAATCTCTTCCAAGTATAGACAACATCTTTGTATTATCAGGCTGCCTTCTAGTCATATCCCCGTCTTTTAAAGGGGGCAGATTAATAATCTTTGAGTCTGAATTAGTTAAGCTAATTATCATTTTAGCAAGGTCAATTATTTTAATAACAACATCTCCGCCAATATTAATTATGTCATTAACCACCTTATTTTCATCTAATATTTTGACGCATGAGTCTATATTATCATCAACATAACAAAACGTTCTAGTCTGGCTTCCATCGCCATAAACAGTGATATCTTGATTATTGAGTGCCGAACGAATAAAACGAGTTACAACAAAATCAGGACTTTGATTTACTCCATAAGTATTAAAAAATCTAAAAATGGTATAATCTAAATCATACTCTTGCTTGTATGATTTTAAATATGCCTCCCCGACATTTTTAACAATAGCATAAGGAACTCTAGAATTAAGCGGTGTTGTGTGCTCATGTTGAGGCAATTCCACTGGTTCACCATATACCTCCGATGAAGACGAAAAGAAAACTCTTTTAACTCCAGTGTTCTTGCTAAGCTCAAGAATATATTTTATACCATCAATATCTTCAAGAACCTTTATTGGATTTTCTTGCGTTCTTGCCACACCAACTAGTGCTGCAAAGTGAAATACATAATCGAAATTATTCGATATCATCAACTCTGAGATACCTTTATACTTATTAATATCGCAATTAATAAATTTCCATTTTGGTGATGGAGGTGGCAACTTATTTTTTAAACCAGTCGAAAGATTATCTGCTACGACAATATGATTTTGATTATTCTGTAATAATTTTTTTACCAAAGCGCTTCCGATATTTCCCGCTCCACCTGTAACTAGTATTTTACACATTTTTAAATTCCATTATTGCACTGACCCAAAGGTCAACATTTATTTTATTACCTATCTCCGAACTAGCCTTCTGAAATTTGATTAATGAAGACTGCTCCATAGCGAATATTTTTTTTAAAGACGTTTTGATGCTCGAGATGTCTCCCGATTTAAAGGTATAGCCATTAATGTTTTCTTCCAAAAAAACTTCTGAAGAACCTACTTTATCACTTACCAACAAAGGTAATCCTGATAATGCAAATTCTTGAAGTGTTACTCCCCAGGGTTCAAAATGGCTAGGTAGAATATATACACCCGATTTGGATATGACATCATTCATCTCTTTTGGCTGTAAAAAGCCAAAATGTTTTATTGAATTATGTATTATCCGATTCTCAAACTCTTCACCTGTTCCAACACACCACAATTCCCAGTCAGAAAATTTTTCTTCAGTCACCTCTATAAATGCTCTCCAAAGATCATAAATACCTTTATGCTTAACATACCTGCCAACATACAAAATAACTTTAGGAAAATTTTGTTCTTTAGATATTTTATTTTGTAAATAAAAATTTCTGAATAACTCAACATTTGCGGTGTAAAAACCTTTTTGAATATAGGCACTATCGAATCCTAATTTCTCCGCATATCTATATTGTTTAGATCCAGGAACCCAGGCATGTGAGAATTTAGAAGTTAAAAAATAACGCGCAATAAAAACACCTAATAATTGCTTTATATTACCGTTCCATTGATTATCTAAAGCCAATATAGTTGGTATTTTAGTCTTATAATATGAGCAAATTTTGAGATATACCGAATCAACCCAACCTGAGCAAATTATTTTGTCTGGATCAATACATCTAACTGCCTCAAGTAAATCAGCTTTGTGATTGTACTTTTTTCTCGAGTAGAGTATCACACCATCCACCAAATCGAATTCGAAAGGTGCTTCTGCATTAATTTCCCAATAAAAAACATGAACTATGTTTCTTGCTTTAGCCAATTCATTAAAGCAATTAACAATATACCCAGCAAGTTCCGTATATAAAAAAACAACTTTCAATCTAGAATTGATTTGAAAACATATGGATATGCTACTTCTGCCATGTTTTTTTGCCCTAAATTGTTTAAATGGATATTGTCCCGATATCCGTCTGTTGTTTCGTGTTTCATCCCGTCAATAAACTCAATTTCATTTGTTTTAAAAATATTAATCCATTCCTCTCCATCAATATTGTATTTCTTTGCTTTAAGTTCTTTTAATTCTGGATGCAAATACGGAATTAGTTTTATTTCATTCAGCTTACAGTAATCGATAAGTTCTTGAATATAAATATTTTTTCTGGCAGACACATCGACTTGATTTTTAGCTAGACGCAAGCGGTATTTATGGAGCCATTCAGTGTATTCAGGAGTAATAATCTTATAGTCCTGACGAATCAAATACCTGTTGATCAATTCCAGGATAGCTATACTTGGATTATTATTTGGATGGCTTTTATGTCTGCCAACTATTGGTTTAAAAGTCATATTATCTTTTAAATCATGACTAGACACTACCCAAAATATACTTTTAGCACCAAAATTTCCAAACTTATTTAAATAGGCCATTACATTTCCCGGGCCCCAACTTCCGGCAGAAATATTTAAAAATTCACCGGTACTAGAGAAATCATTCTTTATTTTTAAATCCATTATGGTGGTTGCAAGATGATTATGGTCAGTAGGTTGCCCTCCATTAATTATTGAGTCTCCTAAACCTAAAATTCTAACTTTAGTGCCTGTTTTCAACTCTTCACTCCGCATAGAGTAGCTGTTAGTTATGATGTTTTTGAAAAATCTGTTTATATTTTGATTTGGAGCCATCAGATATTCGCAATTTGGATCTGAAATGTAAAGAACTGGAGTCAAAACTCCGAGCATCCTTAAAATAAGCTCAACACTTAATAGAATCAATAGACTATACCTTAACAATTTCAACATGGTTCTGATCCTCATAATTAATTTCAGGAATATGCAAAATAACCGCAATACAGATAATAAATTGAATAGTAAAAGGATTTAAGGAAGCTGCCAACCAAGGTTCAAAATTAGCAACAAATAAACAAGCAAAAAGAATTGGCAATGCTAATCCTGAATTTTTTGCCGCATTAAAAAACAATTGTGTTAAAGAAAAAAGATAGAGTAACAGACCAACTGCACCAGTATTTAACCACAAAATAAGATAAACATTGTGAACACCACCTTGATGATTTAACACGTTTAAAGTTTTTTGAATCGGACCAAATATCCAGTATTCATCATAGGCCCATCCTCTCCCAAAAAACATATTTTTTTGAATTTCTTCCCAAGCAAATCTCCATGCTACTGTTCTTCCAGATGCATTCTCTACTGATTCAGCACCATCTGCTATTCTTAACTGATTATTTAGGCCTAATTGATCGACAATAGTTAAGCCTATTATAAAAACATAGTCATAAACTAAAACTACAAACAACATTATGACAAGTGAAATCGTTGGGGATATCCCCGAAAACTGTCTAAAGAATAAAAAAATTAGAACCGAAATCCAACTCGTTCTTGAACCAGTTAAATACAAGGTGAAAATTATTACGATAATAATTGTGATGTTATTTATTCTGCTTAGAATATTCATTTCACTAAATGTATCTTTGAATAATTGAAATAGAATAAAATTAAAAAAACACATCATAGCAAGTCCATTTGGATTCCCTAATAAACCATGAAGCCTGCCACCATGTGAATAAACCATGTTTGGAAATATTGGAATTAAAACAATTCCGATTAACAATATTAGTATAGAAAAATTTACCATATCCAATAAGATTTTTGGGCCTTCTCTATCTATCAAATAAGTTACATAACCAGGTATGGTAAGAAATAGCAAGATATAGGACAAATTCTTCTGAAAAGCCACTAAAGTATTTGGGCTAAGTAACAATAACAAAATTGTGTAAGAAAAAAAAATTGCAAAAGATTTAAATACCTTATTACCTGCCCATAAATTAGAATTTTTAACTGTAAACAATGTAAATATTAGAATGAGTAATGGCTTTATTTTTTTTGCAAAAAACATGTCTGGATTATCTGAAAAAACAAGAATCACGTAAAAAAAAAGTAAAACCTCCTTATGGTGTCCCTTTGCTATGAAAAGAATAAAAATAAGTGGAACTAGAATATAAGAAACTATCGGTAAAAGCCAACCAGTAAAAGCAACAATAATAGTTGCAATTATCAATATTCTATATTCTCTTATAAAATCTAACAATTTATTATCTGATCAGCTAAATATAGAATTGAACTTTTGAAATATTCAAAAGCATTTTTAATAAAAAATTAGCTAACTTTTTCTTCGATTAATTTAGTAAACGTAAGCTACACTTTTTTTTCGGGATCATCTTCAAAGTCATAAAGGTAACCATCTTGATCACCAGAGTTACCGTATCCATAACCATATCCGTATCCGTATCCGTATCCGTATCCGTACTTACTATAGTAATAACTAAGTTTCTTTTGTTTGATGCTATTCAAAATAAGTGCGTTATTACTCATTTTGCTTTTTTCAATTATCCCGTCAATCATCTTAAGTTCGTTTCTCTTTGCTTTCATAGAATTTATAACATAAATAGTAACATCCATCTTCTTCATCAAAATCATTGCATCGCTTATCAAACCTAAAGGGGGCGTGTCAAATATCAAGTAATCGTATTTACTATTAACCTCATCAATAAATTTAATCATCTGATCTGACATAATTAATTCAGATGGATTGGGAGGAACTGGACCAGCAAAGACAACATCTAAATATTCCACGTGCGTTTTTTGAACCACTTCACCAAAGGTCTTTTTATTACTTAACAAATTAGACAATCCTTTGTCGTTTTCGGCATCAAACATTTTGTTAATTTTTGGTTTATGCAGATCGACAT
>CAJQPE010000108.1 GCA_905480125.1 uncultured Flavobacteriales bacterium
CGTGTGAAAAATAGGGTTAACATACCACGTGTAGAATTGGGCAGAGCCCAAACATGTGACAAGAAAAGCCGCATAAAAATACCAATACCTAAGGTATTGGTATAAGATCGGTTTCAAGCCGAAATCTTCTTCCTGATCTCCTTCGTTTTCTCTCACTCCAACAATTAGTTAGTTCAAATATATCAAATCTATATCTGCAAAGATATTCACTCCTAAGCATAATGTTATAATTTCGTGTGCGTTATTTTACTCATGATGAAAAAAAACAAGATTGCGTTAGTTGGTTGCGGGAATATTGGAAAAAGGCATTTAGCAATTTTAGACGCATCCAGCTCGTTTGAAATCGTTGGAATTTGCGATTTGAAACCCGATGTTCTTGCTAGCCAAGCTAAACTCTATAACTACTTTAAAACGTTTCTTAATTACCAAGAGATGCTAAAAAAGGTTAACGCGGATATCGTAGCTATTTGCACACCACACGCTCTTCATCGTGAGATGAGTATTGAGGCATTACAGTCAGGGTTCGATGTCTTGTGTGAAAAGCCCATGGCAATGAATGAATCGCAGTGCAAAGAAATGAACAAGGTGCAAAAGCAGACGAACCAGAACTTATGGGTAGTTCACCAAAACAGATATAATGTGCCCATTAAATATACTAAAGAGGCAATTGACCTGGGCAAGCTAGGTAATATATTTATGGTGCAATGTAATGTAGTTTGGAATCGAAATAACGAGTACTACGACCAATCTTCTTGGCGAGGAAATAAGTCAACAGAGGGAGGAGCCTTATATACTCAGGCAAGTCATTTTGTCGATTTATTAACCTGGTGGTTTGGCAATGTTTCAAAAGCTCAAGCAAAGGTTGATACAAAAAACCACTCCATAGAAATTGAAGATTGTGGAATCTCTAATCTGACATTCTCATCTGGGGTTATAGGGAGTTTGTTGTGGACAACAAACGCTTACTCGAAAAATTATGAAGGCAGTATAACAATAATCTCTGAGAAAGGTACCATCAAGATAGGTGGACGATATTTAAATCAAATAGATTATTGGGATGTCGAAGATTATCCGTTACCAGAAAACATTGATTTTTCGGATAAGCCCAACACATATGACAAGTATAAAGGTAGCAGCTCGAATCATGACAAATTATACGATGAAATTTCAAAATATTATCGAGGTCAACCGTTTGATTTGGTTTCGGGTGAAGAGGCAATGAAGACATCTCAAGCCATTGAACTCATTTATAAATCAGCGGGTTAATATATTCCCACCTTTATTTAGTTAAATTTGCACAATGGGTATATTTTCTAATATATTTAAAAAGAAAGTGGTATTGCCACCTGTAGATTTATCTGTTTTAAAAACAGACATACATTCTCATTTTGTTCCAGCCATTGATGATGGATCTCAGTCTATGGATGAGACCATAGATTTGCTGCAAGAAATGATTGGTTTTGGTTATAAAAAGGTTATTACTACGCCGCATATAATGAGTGATTTTTACAAAAACACACCAGAGATTATTTTAAGTGGTTTAGAAAAAATAAGACATATAATTAAAGAAAAAGATTTAGATATCGAAATTGAAGCTGCTGCTGAATACTATTTGGACGATTTTTTCGAAGAAAAAATTAAGGCAAGAGAGCTATTAACTTTTGGTGATAATTATGTGCTTTTTGAACTGCCTTTTATTTCGGAACCACCAATGCTAAACAGTGCAATATTTGAAATGCAAACAGCCGGATATAAACCTGTTTTGGCCCATCCGGAGCGTTATTCTTATTGGTATAACGATTTTGATAAATATCAAAACATGGCAGATAGAGGGGTGCTTTTACAATTGAATATTAACTCACTTTCTGGCGAGTATCCTCTCGAGACTAAAAAAATGGGTGAGAGATTAGTGGCTGAAGGTATGATTTCTTTTTTGGGTTCAGATTGTCACAACATGAACCACGTCAACATGATGCACAGTGCTGTTAAATCGAATGCAATACATGATTTATTGGCAAGTGGAAAGTTGTTGAATAATTCCCTCTAAGTATTGATTTTAAGCAGCAGAAATTGAATCAGCTGCGCAAATAGTTTCCATTTTTCGGTCTGCTTTTTTAACTAGGCCCATCAATACTTTTCCGGGGCCAACTTCTGTAAATGAAGTAGCACCATCGGCCATCATTTGCTTAACGGTCTGTGTCCATTTTACCGGAGCAGTTAACTGAGCAATTAAGTTTTCTTTAATCTTTGCAGGATTGATAATCGCACTTGCGGTTACATTTTGATAGATTGGGCAAATTGGAGTACTGAAATCGCTTGAATTAATTGCTTCAGCTAATTCGAATCTTGCGGGTTCCATTAAAGGGGAGTGAAATGCTCCCCCAACAGGTAAAACTAAAGCTCTTCTAGCGCCAGCTGCTGTAAGTTTAACGCATGCTTCTTCAACGGCAGAAAAAGCTCCAGAAATAACTAGCTGTCCTGGACAATTGTAGTTCGCTGCGACAACGACACCTTCGATTTCGGCACATATTTTTTCAACTACTTCGTCTTCTAAGCTCAGTATTGCCGCCATGGTGGATGGCTCAACTTCACATGCTTTTTGCATTGCTAATGCACGTTTAGAAACTAATCTCAAACCATCCTCGAATTGCAGCGTTTTGTTTGCAACTAAAGCAGATATTTCCCCTAATGAATGACCAGCAACCATGTCGGGGTTGAAATTACTACCCATGGTGTTCGCTAATATTGTGGAGTGCAAGAAAATAGCCGGTTGAGTAATTTTGGTTTGTTTTAACTCAGCATCAGTCCCTTCAAACATTGTTTTAGTAATTTCAAAACCTAAAATTTCATTAGCGTTTTCGAAAAGTGTTTTTGCAGCGGCAGAACTGTCGTATAAATCTTTCCCCATTCCAGAAAATTGGGCCCCTTGCCCAGGAAATACAAATGCTTTCATAGTTAATGTAGTTTAGTCGAAATTAGGTTAATGAATTCTTCACGTGTTTTTGTCTCGTTCATAAAAACACCAGTAAATGCTGAAGTTGTCGTTACAGAATTTTGTTTTTGAACGCCCCGCATTTGCATGCACATGTGCTGAGCTTCGATAACAATAGCTACACCTATCGGTTTCAAAGTTTCTTGGATACAATCCCGTATTTCGTATGTTAGTCTCTCTTGCACTTGCAGTCTTCTAGCAAATGCATCTACTACACGCGGAATTTTACTTAAACCAACAATAGTTCCGTTTGGGATATAAGCAACGTGAGCCTTGCCAAAAAATGGAAGCATATGGTGTTCGCACATAGAGTATACCTCAATGTCTTTCACTAAAACCATTTGCTTGTAATCTTCTTGAAAAAGAGCGGATTTTAGTATTTTAGAAGGGTCTAAATCGTAGCCATGTGTTAAATACTTTAAAGCTTTTGCAACACGTTTTGGCGTTTTTAATAAACCTTCTCTGTCGGGATTCTCACCAATTTCTTTTAGTACAGTCAAATATTGATTAGCAATTATATCAACAGATTCTGCATCATACTCATCAATTCTTTGGTAACCAGGTTTCTTGTCAGTCATAATTAGTTTCCGAAATATTCAACAGCATTATTCTCTGTCTCTTGGACCTTGACACAGTGTAAGTGAGCTCCAATTGATTTAATTTTATCATCAAGCGCTTTCCAAATTTCGAGCGCTAACACTTCAGTAGTAGTCATTTTCCCTTTCATAAAAGGAGTGTCTAGATTTAGATTTTTGTGATCAAGATGGATGATCACCTCTTGTTTCATAATTTGACCTATTGCGCTTAGGTCAGCTACAAATCCTGTTTCAGGATCTGGATTTCCTTTCACTGTAACAAACAATTCGTAGTTGTGGCCATGCCAATTTGGATTTGAACATTTTCCAAACGTTTTAAAGTTTTTTTCTTCGCTCCAATCTTCCCGCCACAGTTTATGTGCTGCGGAAAATCTTTCTCTCCTTGTTAAATATAGCATCGTTTTCTTTGGGCAACAAATGTAAGTAAAGTAGGAATATTATTTTTGTAAAATGCGAATTTTAGTAGTTGCTTCTACCAAGGCTGAAATAGAGACATTTCAAGCTCAAATTACTGACTCCGAAATTGACATTCTAATTACAGGTGTTGGAATGGTTGCGACAACGTATGGGTTAACTAAAGTTTTAAGTCAAAATGATTACGATTTAGTTATAAATGCAGGAATTGCCGGAGCATTCTTTAAGAAGCTTGCAATCGGAGAGGTGGTTGAGGTAAGATCGGAACAATTTCCTGAAATTGGTTCAGAAGATGATAATAGCTTTATATCAATTTTCGAATTAGGATTACTTGGTAAAAATGAGTTTCCGTTTTTAAAAGGAAAATTAACAAATCCAGATGCTGGAATTTCTAACTTGACATTAGTTGAAGGTGTAACCGTAAATAAAGTACATGGTAGCCAACTTTCTATTCAAAAAGTTATAAAACAGTTCTCCCCTGATGTTGAATCTATGGAGGGAGCTGCAGTTTCTTATGTTTGTATGCAACAGCAGATAAAATTTATTCAGATTCGTGCGATATCAAATTACGTTGAAAAACGAAATAAAAGTGCTTGGAATATCCCACTGGCTGTCAGGAATTTGAATATCATGTTGCAAAAATTAGTTTTGAACTTAAGAGTTGAAAGTTAAGATGAAAAACCAGAAAATTACATTAGGTTTTAGTCCATGTCCTAACGATACATTCATTTTTGATGCAATGGTGCATTACAAAATTGACACGGAAGGGCTAGAATTCGAAGTATTCATGGGTGATGTTGAAGAGCTGAATCATAAAGCATTTCGATCAGAATTAGATATTACCAAGCTTAGCTATCATGCATTTGCTCATTTAATTAGCGACTATCAGTTGCTTAATTCTGGAAGTGCTCTTGGCCAAAATTGTGGCCCATTGCTTATTAGTAAGTGTTCGCAATTGAATGATGAAAACTCAGAAATTCAGGTAGCTATTCCAGGCAAGTATACAACCGCAAATTTTTTGTTCTCTCTTGCTTATCCAGAAATCACTAATAAAGTAGAATTGATATTTTCGGATATAGAACAAGCTGTAATTGATGGAAAAGTTGATGCGGGCCTAATAATTCACGAAAATAGATTTACATATCAGGATAAAGGTTTGATTAAAATTAAAGATTTGGGAGAATTTTGGGAAGAGGTATATAATGCTCCAATTCCTTTGGGGGGAATAGTAGTCAAACGAAGTATTGAATCAGATTTACAACAAAAAATAGACAGAGTGCTTAAACGAAGTGTTCAATTTGCATTTGAGAATCCCGAATCAAGTAGTGATTATGTTTCTCAAAATGCTCAAGCGATGAATTCAGAAGTTGCCAAACAACACATTAAATTGTATGTTAATGAATATTCTGTTGACTTGGGGAAAACGGGAAGAGAAGCTGTTGAAATATTGGTTAACAAAGCGGTGGATTTAAAAATAATACCTTCGATTACGAAAGATATATTTGTGGAAAATAGGATATGATTATTATTACAGGTGCAGCAGGTTTTATTGGAAGTTGTTTAGTTGCTAAACTAAACGAAGAACAGTTCTATGATTTAGTTTTGGTTGACGATTTTTCGAATGAGAAAAAAAATAAAAACCTTATTGGGAAGAGATATACTTCAAAAATAGAGCGAACAGATTTTTTTAATTGGTTAGAGAAAAATGCGAATCAAGTTCAGTTCATATTTCATCTTGGAGCAAGAACTGACACAACCGAATTCGATAAAACGATTTTTGATGAATTAAACCTTAATTACAGTAAAACCATGTGGCAAATGTGTGTCAAACATGGTTTGCCTTTGGTTTATGCCTCATCGGCAGCTACTTATGGGCTAGGTGAGTTAGGTTACGATGACGATGAATCTCAAATCTCCACTCTCAACCCTTTAAATCCCTATGGGGAATCTAAAAATGACTTTGATATATGGGCTATTAGCCAAGAAGAAAGGCCATATTTTTGGGCTGGATTAAAGTTCTTTAATGTCTATGGACCAAATGAATATCATAAAGGTAGAATGGCTTCTGTCATTTTGCATGCTTTTCGGCAGATAAAAGCAAACGGCGAGATGAAATTGTTCCGTTCACATAAACCAAACTATAAAGATGGTGAACAACTTCGAGATTTCATTTATGTTAAAGATGTTGTTGATGTCTGTCATTTTTTATTGAATCATAGAAAAGATGCTGGTATTTACAATTTAGGAACGGGAGCTGCTCGCACATTTTTAGATTTAGTAACATCAACTTTCAAAGCATTAAAAATTAGTCCGAATATTAGTTTTATTGATACACCTGAAGATATTAGAGACAAGTATCAGTATTTTACTGAGGCAAAGATGAACAAGCTTATTTCTGTTGGATACTCCAAAAGATTTGTAAGTCTAGAGGAGGGAATAGCCGATTATGTTAATAATTATTTATCATCTGCGCGTTATTATTAAATTATATCAGAAGTTTGGTTGCAGATTAGTTAACACAAGAGTTACTTGATTTGTTTAAATTTGCAAGACGTTCAATAAAAATTTGTTTACTATTTAATTAATTAGGGCTCAATTGACTCGTTTTTTATTTTTTGCGTTTCTATATTGTTCGATTCCCTTTGTTTCATTCGGGGCCTCTTTTGCTGTTAATATAACCTCAGATACACAAGATGCAAATCCAGGAGATGGAGTTTGTTCAGATCCCGGCGGTAATTGTTCTATTCGAGCAGCTATTATGGAAGCTAACGCTCTGCCCGGAGCAGATGTAATAAATATACCTGGAGGAGTTTATTTATTGTCTATTGCTGGTTCAGGAGAAGACCTTTGCTTAACTGGCGATTTTGATATAAATTCAGAGATTCTTATTACCGGGGCATCCGCTGTAAATACTATACTAAATGGGGATAGTCTTGATCGTGTTTTTCATATATTAAATGCAGGAGTAGTTGATATATCAGGTATAGAAATTCGGGAAGGGTTTGCAAATCCAGGTAATGGTGGCGGAATTCTGAATGAAGGGGTGCTTAATCTTTTAGAAACCCATGTAAGTGAAAATGCATGTGAACTTAACACAGGAGGTGCTAGTGCGGGTGGTTTTGGTGGCGGGGTTTCCAATGAGGGAACGTTAACAATTGATCAATCGACAATATTTTCTAATACATCTAGAGGGGGTCGGGGAAATAATGGTGTTACTGGAGGCGGTGGTGGAGGAAGCAGTCCTGGATTTGGTGGAGGTATTTATAACGGACCTTTAGGTTCTATAACCATGGTTAATTCAACGGTTTCTGGTAATCAGGCGATTGGTGGCGCTAGATCAAGTGGTTCAGGTAATGGCGGCTCTTGGGGAACAGCTGGAAGAAATGGAGCTCATATATTATTTGGTGTTGGAGGTGCTGCAGGCGGAGGAAACGGAACCGGTGGTGGCCAATATGCTGGTGGTGGTGGCGGCGGAAGTCAAGCATCAGCTCCAGGTTCTGGGGGTATTGGAGGTTATGGTGCTGGCGGTGGCGGTGGCGGAGCTAGGGCAGGCGGCGGAACTGGGGGTATTGGAGGTAATGGTGGTTTTGGAGGCGGAAACGGAGGTCAGGCATGCTGTTCATCAGGTGCTGGTGGTGGAGCAGGAGCAGGTTTTGGGGGTGGAATTTTTAATGATGGCGGCACCTTTACGGTAAATAATTCAACAATTGCATTTAATGAGGCTATTGGTGGCGCCGGATCGGCAGGTAATGGAGGTTGGACTCAAGCCGGACAATCGGGCAGTGGTATTGGTGGTGGAGTTTTTAATCGATCAGGCACGTTTGATTTGAGTGTTTCTATTGTTGGTGCTAATAGTGCTGATTTCGCAGATACAGATATAAATGGTACACTAACATCAACGAATGGATATAACTTAATAGAAAACCTTGGTTCTGTTATTCTTGGAGGTACTACTACTGGTAATATTACTGGAGTTAGTCCTATGTTAATTGCCCTGGCCGACAATGGCGGGCCAACGTGGACTCATGCGTTGCAGCTTTGTCCAAATAGTCCTGCTATTGATGCGGGAACGGCATCTGGATCTCCAATTCTAGATCAAAGGGAGTTTCCCCGGGTTTCAGTTTATGATATTGGAGCATACGAATCAGATGCTTTAGCAACTGTTGACCTTGCAACCGATTCACTTAACGCAACATGTGGATTATCGAATGGTTCTGCAATTATCATCCCAATAGGAGCAACTCCATATGTCTATGTATGGGATGCAGCTGCAGGTAATCAAACTACTAGCATTGCAACTGGATTAGGCACTGGAATATATCAGGTCACTGTTACAGATGCAAATAATTGTGTTCAAGACACAACCGTTTTTGTAAACGTTTCAGCACCATTTGCAATTACTACTGATTCTACCCTAACTTCATGCGGTGGTGCTGATGGAACAGCATCAGCAATTGTAACAGGTGGAACCACCCCAATACAATATTTGTGGACTGGTGGACAAACCAATTTAGTTGCTACAGGTTTAATTCCTGGAGTTTATGATGTAACAGTAACTGATAATTTAGGTTGTGTCGGATATGGAAGTACTAATGTTATTCAACCATCAGCAATAACCGTTACAACAAGCTCTTCAATTGAAATGTGCAATACTCAGGATGGAACAGCTACTATCTCAGCTTCTGGAGGGGGCACAAGCTATTCGTATTTGTGGGATGTCGCAGCTTCTAGTCAAACAACGGCCTCCGCCTCCGGCTTGTCAGCAGGATCTTATCAGGTTACTGTATATGATAGTAATAGCTGCTCGCAATTAGCCAATGTAACTATAGGAAGTTCAACTGTTACTTTAACGGTAATAGAAAGTGTTACTGATGTTGGCTGTTATCAGGATAGTGATGGAACAGTTTCTATCATCGCTTCAGGTGGACTTTCTCCATATAATTATTTATGGGATAATGGAACAACATCTTCTAGTATAACAGGATTAGCTGCAGGCGAATATTTTTATTCTATAACCGATGCAAATGGCTGTGATTTATCTACCTCAGTTACTGGCGGTCCAACGCCGATTTCGGGCTGTGTTCAGATTACATCAATTTTAGTAGATGCATGTACAGCAGGAGGATCTAACGAATGGGATGACGAAATGGTATTTTTCACAACAGGTTCTACAGCACTTGATACTGCAAATCTTACGGTTACATGGAATTCTTTACCTTGGCAGGGATTGTGTCCAAACCCCTTATGGATAGCGAATGTAAACGCATCAATAACTGGAGGAGGTATGGTAATGCCCCCTCCAGGAGGAAGCATTCCTCCAAATTCTCAGGTGCTGCTTATTACATCTAATAACGCAACAATGCCGACCATGAGTTTAGTTGATTTGTCCTACACTTTATATGTAGTCTTTCAATGCGCTGACCCTGCTAATACTCAAGGTCATTTCGGGAACTATAATGCTAGTGGTGGGGTTCGAACATTAGGTATTGATTTTGGTATAGGCTGCAGTGATAATGTATCTTATGATAGAGATTTACTTTTAAATCAAACTGGAGGATTCGGAGGCACATCAGCTGATAAAGACGGTGCATTTGTGAGTTTCGATGCAGTAGGTGTCATAACATATGGTAATGAGGGTTGTATTGCACCATTCGATACCATAACTTATACTAATAGTGGTGTGTCAGTCAGTATAACTCAGCCTAGCGCTGTTAGTGTAACAATAGCTGTAACAGCTAACAGCTGTGCTGGATATGCAGATGGAACAGCAACTGCTTCAGTTGTTGGCGGCACATCAGGATATACATATTTATGGAATAATTCTCAGACTGATGGTTCTGTATCAGGGTTATCTCAAGGAATTGGCACTACAACGATTTATGATTCAAATTTATGTTCTATAGCTACAACCTACACAATTACAGAACCAATTGCATTGAGTGTTACCATGAACCAAACGGATTTGTCTTGTAATTTGCTTTGCGATGGACAAGCCAGCGTAGTGCCTTTTGCGGGAACAACACCCTATACTTACTTGTGGACTTCTGGTTTTACAGGATCAATATCTACTGGTTTATGCGCCCAAATAGAGACAGTAACGGTTACTGATTTAAACAACTGTACTATTTCTGAAGGAGTAACCTTAACAGAGCCATCCTCTCTTAGCATAACGTTCCAGTCATCTGATGTCCTTTGTAGTGGAGGAAATGATGGATTTTCGGTTGTAGTTGCTAGTGGAGGTTCGGGTACCACTTATATTTATTCATGGGGAGGAGGCATTGCATCTACCAATCCTTTTGCGGGTAATTTATCTGCTGGCACCTATAGTTTAACAGTAACTGACGGGAATGGCTGCGAATTAGATACCTCAAATTTTGTAATAAGTCAGCCTAACGTAATAAGTGTTACCGCTTTTTCGATTTCGCCTTCAAATTGTAGTTTGCTAGATGGTAGTTTGGCTATAGGAGGTGTAATAGGAGGAACGGGTTCGACATATAGCTACGCCTGGGATAATGGACAAACTAATGCAGCTATTACAGGTTTATTAGATGGACAATATTGTTTAACGATTACTGATCAAGCAGGATGTTCTGAAGGATACTGTGCTGCCGTTCCAGCTATTGCCGGACCATTTATTTCTACTCAAGGAAGTGCGGTAAATTGCAATGGTGAGTGCAATGGTTCTGCAACCGTTACCGCCTTTTCAAATGGGGGTTCAAATGTATTTACTTATGCATGGGGTATTGGTACTGGGGGTCAAGTAGGATCTCCAGCTATAGGGTTATGTGTTGGAATTTACAATGTTACGGCAACCGATCAGAACGGATGTAGTGCGGTATCGGTAACAAATATTTTAGAAACCCCCATTGTAAATATTACAACATCAGCAGCTCAAGCAACAGTATGCAATGGTCAATGCACCACTATTTCAGCAACAGCTTCTGGTGGAAACGGACTACCATATATCTATACATGGGATATAGGCGTGGGTTCTATTCAAAATGTTTGTCCGAGTTCCATGACCCTTTATCAGGTAACGGCAACCGATGCTAATGGATGTGAATCAGCACCTGGTGTTATACAGGTTGATGTACTTCCATTAATAGCTGTGCTAGCATCCGTTGATACAACAATATGTGAAGAAGCCGAACCAACGATAAGTGCATTTGCTTCAGGCGGCAATGGTGGTCCGTATACTTACGTTTGGGATAATGGCATTGGTTTTGGAAATCCAGTTACAGTTTCGCCTGTATCCTATCCTTCACCAACGAATTATGTGGTTACGGTTAGTGATGGGTGCTCTCCAAATGCATTAGATACTGTAACAATAAGCTATTATGTCACGCCAGCTCCTTTGTTTTCTACTACTGATTATGGCGGTTGTCAGCCTTTTACAACGAATATTTTCCCTATAGGGAGCTCCATTCCAAACATAAGTAGTTGTACTTGGCAAATGGAAGACGGCACAATTTATACAGGGTGCGACAGTATCTACCATACATTTATGGAAGTTGGCACCCATGATGTTACCCTTGCTGTTGTTTCCAATGACGGCTGTTCAAATGCTTATGCTCTATCAAGTCTTATTAATGTATTCGAATTACCAGAAGCGAATTTTACTAGTTCTCCTAATCCAACGGATTTATACAATACCCAAGTGCAGTTCGAAGATGTATTATCACCACTGGTAAATCAATGGCATTGGACATTTTACGATATCGACACAACAATTAACTTAGGCACATCTGCAAAGTTCAACCCCTTTATTGAATATCCTGCAATAGCGGGCAGCTACCCAGTAAACCTCGAGGTAGGCACTGTGCAAGGTTGTTTTGATGATACAACAGGTTTTATTGTTATAGAACCAGTATATGCTTTTTATATACCTAATGCATTTACTCCAAATAGTAATGGGTTGAATGAAACATTCTATCCAGTTGGATTGAGTATTGTCGAAGCGGACTATAATTTTATGATTTTCGATCGCTGGGGTAAGCTTTTATTTCAGACCAATGACCTAAGTGAAGGTTGGGATGGAAAACATAAAAACGAATTAGTTCCCAACGATGTATATGCTTGGAGAATTGAATTACGTAAAGACCTAACCATTAAGGATAAAATTATCTATCAAGGGCATGTCACGATTATCTACTAGGCCTGACTTTTAGATAAAAATTTCGTTTGTTTTTTGTTTGAAAGTTTATTTCAACTATTTTCGCAGTCCGTTTGAAAAAATGGCCCGTTCGTCTAGGGGTTAGGACGCCAGGTTTTCATCCTGGTAACAGGGGTTCGATTCCCCTACGGGCTACTGAAACAAGCCGCATTGTTAATGACAGTGCGGCTTTGTGTTTCCTGGGGCACAGACGTTCTGAATAATGAAAATTTAACCGTTGCGTCAATACACTATCAATGAGGCCGATGACTGTGCGGGGCAGGC
>CAJQPE010000109.1 GCA_905480125.1 uncultured Flavobacteriales bacterium
TATTGTATATTATACACTTTCCTAGATACTGTTGCGTTAATGTGGTCAAGTTCGGTATTGGGTATTGTCGCATTAACTTTACTCAAAGCTAAAAACTGAAATTTAGCCTCATTTAAGTAGCTAAAGAGCGGAAAGTTTGAAACATCGTTGATTTCGAATCGATGATTTGATTCTTTTTGATGATGATAACTACCTCAATTTCAGAAAAGTGACGTCAGCACGGGAAAGTTCAAACTTTTTGGCCGACATAAATTCACTTAAATATATGTGACGAAGTAATCGAGACAATTGAACATTGCACTCCCCTATTTAATCGGTTTAACGATTTCAAAACTTTCAAGTTCCTAGCAGCATAATGCCTGCAAAAAGTAGAACTTTTACTGCTCGGAAATATTAATGCAACTTCAGCTTATTATTTGAACAGACAGTTTAAATTCTATTTTATATTTTAGTCATCTATCTTGAAAGACCAATTACCATATGTAGTGCTTCTATTAATCGCATTAGCGATTATATACTTCATTTATATTGTAATTAAGCATGCTAACCTAAAAGTTAAACATGAAGAACTTAAAGGGAAACTCACCACAAGCCAAGAAACTAATAATAAACTACTGAATGATTTAAATGAGCAACGACTTGACAATATGCGTTTTGATCTCAATAAGCATTCATTTAAGAATACACTTGATTCAATTAAAACTTCCACTGAAAACACTCTTTCCTCCATTTCGGACCTCGAAGACATATTGAAATATATGCTTTACGACACTCCAGGTCGATACATTAAGCTCAAAAAAGAGGCAGAATTTGCTTTGAAATATTTTAACTTATACAAACAAAAGGAATCACCGAAGCCAATAATCAATATTAAGATAGATCCACTAATCGAAGAATCTGAGTTTGAGAATTTGATGGTTGCCCCTCTAATAACGGCACATTTTATTGAAAACGCTTTTATGCATGCTGACTTAAAAAGTGAAGACTCATTTATTAAGATTAATTTAGAACTATTGCCCCCACGCTCTATTATTTATTCGATTTCTAACAAAACTAAATTTCAACCATTTGAAAAAAAATATAGCGGGGTTGGAACATCAACTTTTGAAGGCAGGCTTAACGTTTTATACGATGGGAAATTCCAGCTGGACTCTAAAATCGAAAACGGTATTTACACTTCAAACCTAAAAATAGATTTGCATGTGGAATAATAAACCGCTTTGTGTCTTAGTAGATGATGAAGACCATTGTCTTAGAGATTTGGAAATTGCAATTGAAAAAACTGGTCTATTAGAAATCGAAAAAAAATTTGATGACCCTGTTGAATTTTTACTTCAAGTTAAGGAGCTTAAGTCTCAAATTATTTTTTTAGACATGGAGATGCACGTACAAGGTGTCGATGTCGCTAGAAGATTGAACAATAAAAAAATAATTTTCGTCTCTTCCTATGATAATCGCGCAAAAGAATCATTCGGTGTTGGCGCAACTTACTTTGTAAGTAAAAGAGCTTCAGATAATATTCTAGAACTAAAAAATGCAGTTGAAACAGCTTTGAACGAGTTACATTCTGAAAATATATTTATTACGATAAGTACAGCTTCTGCTTCTAAACATGAAATCAAACTGGAAGATTTGATCATTGTTCAGGCAAATAAGAATATCCATGGAACCGACAAAGAATTTATTCTAAAGTCGGGCAAAAAAATCACAGCAAAAGGGATAGGTAGCCTTGGCACTGTCGTAAGTAATTTAAATGGTGATTTTGTCCAGATAAATAATAGCCACATAGTTAACATAAACTTTGCGTCAAAAATGAAAACCAAGGATCTAGTCATTCTTGACCACTTAAACGAAGAAGGTAAGTTAATTGAACTTACTGTTGGTGATTCATATAAAGACGATTTTTTCAATAAAAAACCCCATTTTAAATAAGTTAGATTTCAAAGATCTACGCGCTCGTTACAAAAAAACGACAACACAGTACAACTGAATAATTTTCAGGCTTTTATGCGCTTTTTTTGGTTCAAAATCAAAACTAAAAGTCATGAAAACAAAAATTCCAAGTGTTAATTATCATTTAACAAAAGCATGTAACATGCGATGCAAATTTTGCTTCGCAACTTTCACGGACCTTAATGTTGTGAAACACAATTTTGAAAGGTCAAAGACAATAATTACGAAACTTGCGAACGCAGGATTTGAGAAAATAAATTTTGCCGGAGGCGAGCCCACTTTAGTCAAAGAACTTCCTCAATTATTAGCACATGCCAAAAGTTTAGGCATGACTACGACCATTGTATCAAATGGTAGTATGCTATCACTTAACAGCAGGTTTAATGATATAGCGGCAAACGTTGACTGGATTGCCCTAAGCATTGACAGTTTGAATGATGAAACAAATATAAATTCTGGTAGAGCCATAAACGGTAAAACTGTTTTAACTATTCAGTTTTATCTCGATATCATCTCAAGAATTAAAAAAGCTGGAATCAAACTTAAAATTAACACTGTTGTTTCGAAGTTCAACAATGTTGAAAATATGAGAGAGTTTATCTCCACAACTCAACCGGATAGATGGAAAATACTCCAGGCAATGCCGGTAGAAGGACAAAACTGCACTAATGATGGTCTATTCCAAATTACCACAACAGAATTTGATGAATTCCTTAATCGTCATACGGGTCTAATTGCACCTTCATCGTTTGTTCCAGAATATGTAGATGATATTAAAGGAAGTTACGTCATGGTTAGCCCTGAAGGAACATTCTTTGACAGCAGCATAGGTAAACACTTTTATAGTGAACCAATATTAGAAGTTGGAGTTACAAAAGCACTATCACAAGTTCATGTTGACTTTAACAAATTCATCAAGCGAGGTGGAATATATCAATGGTCTGAAAATCAACAAGACTATTTCAATATTACTATATCCGGAGGTGTTGGTTCCGGAAAAAGCACAATTGGAAAATTACTTGCTAAACGACTAGGGTTCGAATTTACTTCACTTGGCAATCAAGTAATACGAAGAGCTAAGGAAATGAAAATGAATATTGACGAATTTCAGAATTACTGCATAAAGCACCCGAAAGAGGATACCGAAATCGATAACCAATTCTCAAATAACTGCAATAATAATTCAAGGCAAGTTATAGACTATCGACTTGGATTTAAGTTTATTGATAATGCATTTAACATTCTTCTTAAAGTATCGACTGAAACAGCCAAATTAAGAGTTAAAAGTGCAGAAAGGAGCACTGAAAATTGGCAAAAAATTCAAGAGCGAGAACTTTCTTTTCACGATCAGTTTCTGGGAAATTATGGAATAGTCAATTTCTTAGATGCGTCTCATTATGACCTAGTAATAGAAACAGATTATCTCAGCCCTGAAAGTATAGTAAACCTAATAATTAATCAGATAAAACAATAAATGATGAAAACTGTATTAATTGATATGGATGGCGTTCTAGTAGAACTAAATTCAGATAGGTTTAAAAAAGAAAAACTAGTTAAGGGGTTCTTTCTTAACAACAGGCCAATCCCTGGAGCAGTCCAAGCATTTCAATATTTGAATAGAATTTACGATTGCCACATTGTATCTACACCTGTTTGGGATAACCCACACTGTTGGATGGAAAAGCGAATGTGGGTGGACAAACATCTCGGAGGTTGCGCTCGGAAAAAATTAACATTAACTCATCACAAAAATTATTTCAAGGGTGACTTTCTAATCGATGACTCCATGCAACATGGGGTGAAAGAATTTCAAGGGGAACATATTCATTTTGGTTCATTTAAGTTTCCGAACTGGGTTACTGTATTAAGCTACCTAAATCAACAACCATGATAAAAACTAAATATTTTGTGGTTAGACAATATCAACGAAGCGTGAAGGAAGAATTACTTCTAGCAACTGCGGCTAAGCTGCCAAGGATAAATAATAAAGTTCTCGTTGTCGTGAGTCGAAAATTAGTTAGGAAATACTGCCCAAGAATCAAGTTAGAACTCTTTATCGTAGTCGATTGTAATGTATTAATTACCTGTTTTTTTGGCCATTTTCAGGAATATTTAAATCGAAAAAAGAACTGGAATATTTAATAGTGAATGATTGAAATGGCGGTTGCCGAAAAGCCAGCAATGAGTAGGCTAACTTAAATCTAATAACGATGGCAAAAAAAGGAGGCGGAAAACCCGCACCACCGAATGGTCCGAGTAAAAACACGGGCAAACCTTCTGGACCAAGGAGAGGTAATAATCCACCCGCTCCTAAGAAAGGTAAGTAACAAAAAGAGGGCTAATGATATAGCCCTCTTTTTGTTACGTCACATTTTGTGGTATTGTCGCATTAACTTTATTCAAAGCTAAAAACTGATATTTAGCCTCAATTATGCAGCCAAAGAGCGGTAAGTTTGAAACATCGTAGATTTAGAATCGATGATTTGATTCTTTTTGATGATGATAACTACCTCAATTTCAGAAAAGTGACCCTGACAAGATTCGAACTTGTAACCTCTTGATTCGTAGTCAAGTGCGCTATCCAGTTGCGCCACAGGGCCATATTGGTTGCAAATATATAATCAAATTCGTTTTTTAAGGACTAATACTGCCCTAATTCTTGATCATATATCATCTTACTTACAGTCTTACTTCCTTTAAAATAAAAATTACCGCCCCAGTGATTCGTAACGTGCTTAAAAACAATAATATGGCCATCGACATTAACTACAGTTTTAGTAATCTGCTGATTGAACTCTTCATAGTCTTCAATAGTCTTTCCTGCAGGATATCTCTCGTGAATATTCGTATGATCTAGATGCTTAGGAGGCAGCTTTACTGCTTGTGCATCAATCTTATTAATTGCTTTTTCTTCAGCTACAGCTCTAGCTTTAGCTTTGTTTCTTGCTTCCTCTTCTGCGGCTTTGGCAGCTTTGTTTCTTGCCTCCTCTTCTTCTGCAGCGGCGGCAGCGGCCTTGTTTCTTGCTTCTTCTTCTGCAGCGGTGGCAGCGGCCTTGTTTCTTGCTTCCTCTTCTGCGGCTGTGGCAGCTTTGTTTCTTGCCTCCTCTTCTGCAGCAGCGGCGGCAGCAGCCTTGTTTCTTGCTTCTTCTTCTGCAGCAGCGGCGGCAGCAGCCTTGTTTCTTGCTTCTTCTTCTTGGGCTTCTTTCGCTAATCTTTTCTCCTCAGCCGCAGCTGCTTTTTCTGCTGCTTTTCGCTCTTCCTCTGCTGCTGCTGCTTTCCTCGCTTCCTCTTCTTGGGCTTCCTTCTCTAATCTTTTTTCCTCTGCTTCAGCGGCTTTTTTTGCAGCAGCTTCTTCATCGGCTTTCTTTCTTTCAGCTTCTTCCGCAGCCTTTTTGGCAGCAGCTTCTTCCGAAGCTTTTTTGGCGACTTCCTCTTCTTCCGCTTTTTTCTTTTCTTTTTGTTTTTCAATAATTTTCCGCTCTACCTCTGCTAATGCAGATTGTATAGATTTTGTATAATCAGTGTCGTAGTAAAAATCTTCCATCTCAGGGTCATATGCATATTTTCCAACCGGTTGATTAAAGATCACTGTATTAATATCATCAAACTGGGGAAATAATTGCACATTAAACGCTAGGGGCTCAAACCTGAATTCTTTCCTGTCTTCTGGAGCATTAGTATCCAAACTTATCTTCTTCGTAATATATCCCTCTTTAACAAATTCAATTGTATACTTGTGATCAAGCTTTAATTCAAATTCAAATTTTCTAGAGGCGTCAATGGTTTGAACTTTCGCACCGTCTTTATAAACTATAACATGACTTCCTTTTTTGCTACCATCCTCAATTTTCAGTCCCCCATAAACAAGGACAACATTTTCCTGGCCCCTAACAAAAAGAGCAATTACGATAACGAATATGAATACGAAAGTGTATTTAATAGTATTTAATTTTGGCACGTTATTTTCATGTTACAACAAAAATAAAAAGGTTTAAGACAATCACATTGAAAAATTCGAATCAATTATAAACAGCCACTAGAAAATATTTGTCATTTTTGCTTAGAATATATACATTAGTAACTTACAATATGATAAACAATATATGAAAACTATATCACTTTCTTTTTTCTTAATAATTTTTTCATTTCTTTCATGTTTCTCTCAAGGATTGTCAACAAGTGAAACCGTTGATTACATTAATGGAAAGTTTCCATCTAAGTTTCAAGTTCGTGTTGAAGAAGAGCGAGAAATGTTCATTGATTTTTTTAGAAATAAGGAAATGTACCGTACTGATAGAGTTTATTTACCAACGTTAGATCATGAAAAAATTAAATTTAATAGCGAAGAAAAATCAATCGCTCTGTACTGTTTAAATGACATGCCTAGAGAATTTAAAAAACTTGCGGATGGCTGCGTGGATAGAACCTTTCATAATAAAGGTTTGAGAAAACCTTATGCGAGGATTAACTTGCCTGTAGGAACAGATCAGAAAACTATTAATGGATTAATAACCGCTTTTAATCACCTAATTCAAATTTCTATTGACGAAGGAGAATATATGGGTGTAGACTCCTTCGAATAAAATTAAAATTATGAAAACATTTATTACAATATTTACAGTATTGTCAATTTCAATAGCTGGATTTTCGCAAGATGCTGAAGCCTTTTTTAAACGAGGAGAAAGCAAATACTCAATTGGAAATTACGAAGAAGCTGCAACTGCTTATTCTGATGCAATTAAATTGGACCCCGATTTTTTAAATGCTTATCTTAGAAGAGCATTTTGTTATTCGGCTGCAAAAAATTATGAAGGAGCAATTAGTGATTATAACAAGATTATTGAACTCGGGCACAACCTGCAGTGGACATTAAATAGCCGAGGAAGCTCATACTTAAAGCTTGAAAAATATGAGCTAGCCTTAAAGGACTACAATAGAGTGCTTAGTATAGCGCCTAAAGACACTGAAGCTTTGAATAATAGAGGATGGACATACCAAGGAATGGGCAAACATGACTTAGCATGTGCCGATTGGAAAAAATCTAAAAAATACGGAAATTCTGAAGCTAAATTAATTTTAAAGAATACAAACTGCAAATAATTAACCTTATGAAAATTCAATATTTAATCACTTTCTTGTCTTTCGTTAGTATCGGATTACTTTCATTTACTAGTATTAATTCGAATTCTATTGATGTTAATACATGCTTAAAAAAAGTAGATTCTAAATGGGGTGATGTTTGTATCGATTGCGTTGAATACAAAGCCGGCAAAAGAATCTATGATGACACATACAAGGCATTCTTGGTAAACACTTGTTCTGAAAAAATTGAGGTCAAGTTAGCTTTTCTTGAAGCTGATGGTTCCTGGAGATGTTTCGAGCCCAAAGTATTAGCTCCCCAAGACACTATTATAGGTTTTGCCTGCAAGAGCACAAAGGGAAAGTATCTTAAATGGATCAGAGCAGAAAATGATAATGAAACGACCTTTCCGACCAATAAAGAAATCAATGAGCAGTACAAAGATGAATAAATGGTTTTCCTGTTTTTTTGTTTTACTTCTTCTCAGCATAAATTGTATTGGTCAAAATTATAAACTCATAGAAACTGGAGCAATTTTGCTTGACTCAATATCGCCATGGTGCTCAGCTCCTGATGAATATTCTACAGCAGAACTAAAAGGAAATCAACCGATAAGCTCGTGCTATGACAAGCCATTTGTTTATGGCAAATGGTTTAAATTTAAAGCTGTAAATACTTTAACTGAAATTAAAGTAAAAGTGGTTGGAAAAAACGGTTCAATGCAATGGCCTCGTGTTTCTGTTTGGGACGAAAAATTCAATGAACTAGCATGTCAAAATTCCATCGATGATACTGCAAATATTCGTTTAAACTATACAAAATATGAACTAGGTAAGTGGTATTATATTTCTGTTAATCACAATAACCATCCAAAGTACATAGGTAGTTTTGATTTATGTCTTTCAAGTAAATTAGACTATGACTATATTGAAGGATCCACATTTATTGGCAATACCGCAAATTGGAGCTCTGCTAATGGTGCGTTTTCAACTTCATCTGCTAGTCCTGATGGAAAAAAACCTTCTTGTATGACCAATGGACCTAATTTCAATCGTTGGTTTCAATTTGTTGCTAAATCTAATAGCGCATCAATAGAAGTAAAAGTTGGAGAAAATTATGGAACAATGAAAAACCCTTATTTAGCTCTTTTTGATAAAAACATGAACGAAATCGACTGTGATAAATATGTTGATAACGTTGAATGTAAAATCAACACTGAGCAGCTAAAAATAGGTGAAACACACTTTATCTCTGTTGATCACAGTTTAAATGTTGCCTATCAAGGTTCCTTCACTTTACTGCTTAATAATGCTTCGGAGGTAAAAGAAAATATTCCCACTAAAATTGCTGATTTCGAAAAAACAGATCTGATTCAAATTACTGGAAAAATATTATACGACCTTGAAAAACCAAAAAAAGATAGTAAAATATGGCTACTTAGCGATAAAAACATAAAAGTTGATTCTACAAAAACAGACGTAAATGGAGAATTTAACTTTAAAGGTTTATCACCAGATCAAAACTTCTTAATGTTGCTTGACGCAGACAAAGAAGATCTAAAAGTTGAGATATTTCAAACTGATGGCATTGGGCAAATCATTAAGAGAGCCGTTCGGTTAAACAAGATTAAATATGGATTTGAAAATCTTAATTCAAAATACAATAATATTGTTCTAATTGACTGTTCCAGCAACTTTAATATTAAAATAGACCAAGGTAAAACTGGACTTATTGGTAAAGTTGTTGAATCCGAACAACCAATTCATGGAATGTCTAACTTAGGCGTCACCTTATACGAGGGAGCTAACACTGCTATTGCAAATACAAAAACAAATTCCCAAGGCGAATTTGAATTTACTAACCTACCTCCTAACTCCAATTATCAAATTAAATTAGATACCAACTCAAATGAAATTTACACTGAAATCTTAATGGTTGATGATAACGGTAAACCTTTTATGTCATCGAATTCTAAAAACATGGATAATAATGGTTTTTTCAAATTTGAGAAGCTTCCATTTATCACTCAACAAGAACTCAATCTAATTATGGATGATGATATAGAATTAACTGATTTTTCAAACCTTACGTTAGGAAATAATGTGACCCTTAATAATATTCATTTCGAATCCGGTAAATCCGAACTCCTATCTAGGTCTTATAGAGAACTTAATCAATTGGTACAGACATTAAAACAAAACAGTTCATACAAAATTGAAATTCAAGGACACACGGATAACATAGGAAGTTCATCTTCAAACAAAATACTATCTGAAAATCGAGCTAAAACTGTTGTCGATTATCTTGTAGATAATGGCATTCAAAAAAATAGACTAACTTTTTCTGGACAAGGAGATTCTAAACCGATTTCTGACAATTCAACAGAAGATGGCCGGAAAAAAAATAGGCGTGTAGAATATGTTGTTGTAGAATAGTATTTACATTTGTTAAAAATCCGATGACATGAATAAACTTAAACTAATTGTATTATCTCTTATTATTATTGCAGCTGTTTCACTTAGAATGTTGTTAACTGATTTTCCGAATGTAGCACCGATAACTGCATTAGCATTATTTGTTGGAATTTTCTTCGAGAAAAAATATCTAGCTTTTATTATTCCAGCTATTGTAATGTTAGCATCTGACTTTTTTATTGGTTTTCATAACACAATGTGGGGAGTATACGGAGCTTTCGGCCTAATTGCATTACTTGGTATCTTCATGCAAAACAAGATAAACGTTATCTCGATGATTGGTGCTTCATTAGGTGCTTCCCTCCTATTCTTCGCCATTACAAATTTTGCTGTCTGGATAACAGGAGCTTGGTATCCTGCTACTTTTTCTGGACTGATAGAATGCTATGTTGCTGCAATTCCTTTCTTTGGCAAAACTATAGTAAGCGATTTATTATTCACAGGCGTATTTGTCGGTGGATTCTTATTCGCTCAGTCTAAAATACCAGCCCTATCGAGAGTTAAACCTTAGTTTTTAAGAAACTTCATCGTTTCCTTAATAACTATTTCCAAGTTTTCTAAATCCCCTTCTTGCTTATCGAAAGGATGTTTTGCTTCGAATGTATGTCCAGATTCTTGTATATCTATTAGCTGTGACGATGCACACCAGTTATTCAGATTGAGCGCTTCTTCAAACTCAACAGCTTCATCTGCTGTTCCATGTATAATTAAAAAGGGTACGTTAATTTTTTCGGCAGCATCGGGTATAGATAAGCGTTTAATATTCTCGATGTAATTTTCGTATAGCTGATAATAAAGTGGCAATATTTGACCTGTTCGGCTATTAACCACATCTATTACTCCGTTTTGTTTCCAATATTCTATTTGCTCTTCGGTATACTTATCACCAAAATCAGATACTGATGCCCAGGTTACTAATTTCTTAACTCGTTTATCTTCTGCCGCTTTTAAAATTGCAATGCCTCCCCCTCTGCTGTGCCCAATTAAATTAATGCTTGCCGCATCAATTTCATTTTTGGTTTCTTCAATTCCAGTAATCCAATCGATAACACAACCTAAATCATCCAATTCGATAGAGAAATTATTATTTCCAAAAGCTTCTATATCTGTGCATTTTTCTGGATTATCAACTGAACAACCGTTGTGCGAAAAATTAAACTTTACAAACACAAAACCCTGCTCAGCAAACAAATCTGCAGTTCGATTAAAGTGCCCCCAATCTTTAAAGCCCTTAAACCCATGTGAGAATATGACTACAGGCTTTCGCTTGTCGTTTTGCTGAAATACTAAATCCACAACAATCTTTTTGCCGTGAAAGCCTTCAATCGCGTTATTTCTTCTTTTGGTTAACATTGCATTAACTCTACTTTTATATCCCTAGCCTTCATTTAGTAAGCGATTAAAGCTTGTAATTTTTCTTTAAAACGTCCAACAGGGAGATAATTTACTTCTAAATCTGCTTCGAATGGAACTGGAGTATCTAAACTACCGCAACGCATAACTGGTGCATCTAAGAATTCGAAGCAATGCTCCGTAATTAAAGCAGATATCTCCGCGCCTATGCCGCCTGTTAGGGAGTCTTCGTGCAATACTATTACTCTTCCGCATTTTGTAGCTGAAGCATAAATAGCCTCGATATCAAGAGGAGCTAACGTTCTTAAGTCTAAAATATCAGCATCAATACATAATGCTTCTGCTGTTTTTGTTGCCCAATGCACTCCCATACCATAAGTAATAATAGAAACTGCTGTCCCTTCACGAACAGTTTTAGCTTTTCCTATTTCTATCGTATAGTAATCATCCGGCACTTGCGATTTTAAACTTCGGTATAATGCCTTATGCTCAAAGAATAATATCGGGTTAGGATCTTCTATTGAAGCCGCCAATAATCCTTTTGCGTCTTCTGGTGATGATGGATAAACAATTTTAAGACCAGGAACACTAACAAACCATGCTTCTGTAGATTGTGAATGAAATGGACCAGCGGCAACACCTGCTCCTGTTGGCATACGAATCACGACATCTGCTTTTTGCCCCCAACGCCAATGAATCTTGGCTAAGTTGTTTACTATTTGGTTAAATCCTTCGGTTACAAAATCAGAAAACTGCATTTCTACAACAGCTTTAATTCCCTTAATAGATAAGCCTAATCCTGCACCTACAATTGCAGCCTCACATAAAGGAGTGTTTCTAACCCGATCTTCACCAAATTCATCAACAAAGCCATCTGTTATTTTAAATACACCACCATACTTACCAATATCCTGACCCATAAGGATTAGATTGTCATATTTATGCATTGACTGGCGCAACCCATCAGAAATAGAATCAATCAATCGCTTTTCTGAAGATTTATCTGCTTTTGGATTAGTTACTTTAAAATCAAAAGGAGAAAACAAGTCTTTCAATTCATTTTCAGTATTGGGTACAATCTTATCTTCTGAATAAGCTAACTCCAACCCTTCAACTATTTCTTTACTAATTTCAGCTGAGTATTTTTCGATTTCAGCAACAGTTAGTGCTCCTATTTCCATTAAGTATTCTTGGTAATTGGTCACCGGGTCTTTAATCGACCAAGTATCTTGCAATCCTTTGGGATAATATTTAGTGCCACTAGCCTCTTCATGTCCTCTCATTCTAAAGGTCATGCATTCTAACAATATTGGACGAGGATTATTTCTGATTGATTCAGCCAATTCAACAATTTTATGGTAAACTTCGAGAATATTATTACCATCAATCTGAATACCCTCAATACCGTAACCAATTGCCTTGTCAATAAATTGTTTACATCTAAATTGCTGATTACTTGGAGTAGATAAACCCCATTGATTGTTCTCAACTGCAAAAATTACGGGCAAATCCCAAACTGCTGCCGTGTTGATAGATTCATGAAAATCTCCTTCACTAGCGCCACCATCGCCAGTAAAAACTAAAGTGGCCTTGTTTTCTCTTTTTAATTTAGTTGCTAGCGCAATACCATCAGCAACACCCATTTGCGGACCAAGGTGAGAAATCATTCCAACAATATGGTGCTCATTAGAACCAAAGTGAAAAGATCGATCTCTACCCTTTGTAAAGCCACTCATTTTACCCTGAAATTGAGCAAACATCCTAGATAATGGAACCCCACGAGTTGTAAAAACACCCAAATTCCGATGCATTGGTAAAATATATTCAGCGGTATCCATCGCTAGAGCAGCTCCCACTGAAATAGCTTCTTGCCCAAAACCAGAAAACCATTTAGATATTTTACCTTGACGAAGCAAAATCAACATTTTTTCCTCTATTAATCTCGGTTTAAGAAGTGCTTTATATATCGTGACTAATTCAGGAATACTTAGTCCTTTTTTATCAAATTTCATTACTTGTTTACTAGCTATTGCCATCGTCAGTCATATTTTTGTCAAAATTATTGATTTTGTTTACATTCACGCGGAGATAGTTCGACTTATTAAAAGGATTTTTCTAAATAAATGAAAGTTATTTTTATCATTAATCCCATTTCCGGAACCGGTAGGCAATCTTCTATCAAATTCTTAATAAAAAATCAAATTCATAAATCGATTGATTACCAAATTATAGAAACTGAATATGCTGGACACGCTGCAAAAATTGCTTCTAAAAATAGAGACATTACTGATGTAATTATTGCAATAGGTGGAGATGGCACCGCGCTAGAGGTTGGCTCTATGCTAATTGGCAGCAATACACTGCTAGGATTAATTCCTGCAGGATCTGGAAATGGTTTAGCAAGACATTTAAAAATACCGATTAGGTTAAAAAAAGCAATTGAGCTTGTCAATAATCATGAAATCAAAACAATTGATACAGTTAAGGTTAATGGGACTCCTTTTTTAAGTACTATGGGCTTAGGGTTTGATGCCCATATAGCTAAATTGTTTGATGATAATGGAACTAGAGGTTTCTGGGCTTATGTTAAACTAATATCTAGGGAATACTTTAGATATATCCCTAAAACATTCAATATCGAAATTGATGGCATGCCGTTTCAAAAAAAAGCTTGGATTGTGTGTATCGCTAATTCATCACAGTATGGAAATGGGGCAATAATTTCTCCAGAATCTTTAATTGACGATGGAATATTAGATCTTTGCATAATTCGAAGACCAAGCCTATTGCAAACTCCTTTATTTATTGCTCGGTTTTTTAACGGAAGCCTTCACAAAAGTGCATTATTAAATAGAAAATCGGGCAAGAGAATTATTATTCAAAATAATTTTGAGCTATTTCATATTGATGGAGAACCTACATTATCAAACAAAGAGCTTAAGATTGAGATAAATCCATTGTCTTTGAAAATTCTAACACCGAATAAAAATGGCTAAAAAAAAGAAAAGAATAGAAATATTTACCGCAGGAACGAGCGTAAATTTTGAAAATGCGCCTAAAACTTTAGATCCGTCTCAGCAAGACTTAAGAATTCATATAGACTCAAAAAATAGAGGCGGAAAAACTGCCACAATAGTTAAAGGGTTTATAGGTGAGAATGAAGACCTAAAAGAATTAGGAAAAATTCTAAAGTCTTTATGTGGCGTTGGAGGCTCGACAAAAGATGGAGAAATTATTGTACAAGGTGAATTTAGAGATAAAATTATAGCAATCTTATCACAAAAAGGTTATCGAGTTAAAAAAGCAGGAGGCTAAATTGCTGTGCAAACAGATCCTTCGTCAGCTTCCTTTTGAGCAACCTCCTCTGCGCTTGATGAACAATAATCTTCCGTACTGGTTTCTTGAGTAACATAACTTGTGTCAGGTGTAATTACCTCTACTTCATGCTCGGTAGTGCATTCATAACACTTAGAACATGATGTAAACATTAATCCTGAAAGAACAACAACTAGAACTATAAATAAATTTTTTTTCATTTGATGTTATTTTATAAATTCGATTTTGTAAAAATAATCAACTTATCTATAACCATAATTATGCCGAATTTAACTGCAATCATTCTAAAAAAGCAGTTGAAAGTGATTTCATCCTAATAGAAGCTACAAAAGTTAACATTATTGATTTAGCACCCTGCTATATATAGCTTGATATTGAGGCAATATTTTAGTGATATCAAATTGTAAAGCTATTTCTTTTGCTTGTTTTTTATAGCGCTTCAATACTGCTTCATCGCTCAGAATTTTAAGAGCATTTTTTGTCATAGCACCAATATCTCCAACATCATTCAATAGCCCAGAAATCCCATCTTTATTAACTTCTGGAATACCACCAGTGTTTGTCGAAACTACAGGAACTCCACAGGCCATAGCTTCAAGAGCTGCTAAACCAAAACTTTCCGTTGCCGAGGTAAGTAAAAATAAATCAGAAATCGCTAAAAGTTTTTCAACTGATTTTGTTTTACCAACAAATTTAACGTCAACACAAACACCTTCTTTTCTGCATATTTCTTCAACAGAATGACGTTCTGGTCCATCTCCAATCATTATTAATTTTACAGATATTTTTTCTCTTATACCTTTAAACACTTTAATTACATCATCTACTCTCTTTACTTTTCTAAAATTAGATACGTGCACTAATATCTTTTCTCCATTAGGCGCGAAATCTTTTCTTAATTTTTCATCAACAACATCGGAATACATTTCAGAAGAGATAAAATTAGCTACGACATCAATTTCTCGCTTTATTTCAAAATGTATTAATGTATCGCTTCGTAAACTTTCAGATACTGCCGTTACAGCATCAGAGTTATTAATAGCAAATGTTACCACAGGAACAAATGAAGAATCTTTTCCAATTAACGTAATATCTGTGCCGTGAAGCGTTGTAACAAATGGTATTATGATACCTTGATCTTCCAGTATTTTCTTTGCCATATAGGCTGCAGATGCATGCGGAATAGCATAATGAACGTGCAGCATATCAAGCTTCTCGTACTTAACAACATCAACTAATTTACTTGTCAAGACAAGTTCGTATGGGGTATAATCGAACAATGGGTATTTAGATACGGTGACTTCGTGGTAAAAAATATTAGATGGAAAATCTTTTAATCTAACTGGTTGATCATAAGTTATGAAATGCACTTCATCGCCATTAGCAGCAAGTGCCTTACCTAATTCCGTCGCCAAAACTCCACTTCCTCCAAAGGTTGGATAACAAACTATTCCTATCTTCATAACTAACTTTTAATAAACTCCGTTTCTTTTTCGAATAAACCACTCTACCGAGATTAATCCTAATAAAACAAAGAAAACCCATTTCAAATTTATTAAATCATTAAGTTTCTGATGTGAATATGATATAGGCTTTATATCATTTTTATTGGATATAATTTCTATTAGATTGCCCACTTTATTAGCATAGAGCATTTCGCCATTTGTCTTTTTTGATAAAGTGTTCAATATTTTATGATTAGCTTTTAGGTTAATCAATTCAACCTGAATAGCTCTTATTATAAATTCTCCATTTTCAACAAAAATCTCACCTGCCAGTTTAGTTGTTGCAGTAAACTTGTATTTACCAACTTTTAAACTTCCAGCATTTAGTCTGTACTCATCATTAGCTTTACCAAAGACATAATTAAAAGTATTTTCGTTTTCATCAGTAATTTCAACATTTACTTCTGCATTGTTGATTTTTTCGTAAGCCTGATTATATAGTTGAGCTTTCATTACAATAGATTCATTCTCGTTAAATTGATTATTATAATCTACACGAAATCGCTTTTTGTCCTCTTTCAGAGATAGATATTGAACAGTTTTTTGAATAACTTCATCTACTAAAATATGATTCCCTTCGATAGAGTAATTAACTAACCTCCATCGCCAAATACCCTCGCCCAATAAAACGCCATATTTATGATCTGCTTTTTTACTAAAGTATAATAACGGATTTTCAGTTTCAATAGCTCCAATTTTTTGATTTATTAAAACATCTGCACTGGATGAAGAGTTATATTTTCCGAAAGGAGCATTTAGAGGCGGTAATTGCTTTAGCAGGGGCTTGAGTTCTTTGTTAATGGTGAAGAATGAAAAATTTTGATCTATAATACCCTGCACTTCGCTTAACTGTTTGGAATTACCGGAAATACTCAACCCTAATTGACTATTGTTAACTAACTGAAGTGAACTCCCTGACCCTATAAGAAATAGCACTGGCACGCTTTGTTTAGCAGCTTGCTTAGCGTATTGTTGAGTTCTAGCGTTTAATTGATTCAATATTAACAAATTGTACTCATCTAATTGACCACTAAAGTTTTTTAGAAGTTTTACTTCCAAAGCGTAATTATCATTTGTTTGTATCGCTTGTTTAAAGGCTGCAATATCAGGATGTGGACCTTCGCTTAATAACAAAACTTTTTGTCTACCTTCTAATACTTCAACATAAAATTCAAACACGTTATTCCTAGTATTCAATTCGCCTTCTATTTCAGAAATAATAACAGTGTATCTTTGCAAACCAACAGTTTCTGCTTCCAGCATTGTTGATATAGAAGAATAAAACCCATCATTGTTTATAGTAATATTTTTGGTAAAAATAGTCTTCCCTTTTTTGACAATCTTTAGCAAAACTTTTGCCCCATTGACTTGAAGTCCAAGGATATCCATTTCGACTGGAAATCGATTCCCTAAAAATGCAATCTTATTATGAGTAACATTATTAATAGCAACATCAATTTTTTCTGCAGTATCACCTAGAGCTACAGAATAAATTGGAAAATTAAATTTTGATGTAGAATATATTGGATTTCTTCCTTTATTATACAAACCATCTGACGCGATAATTAATGCTCCAACATTTCTATTTGCAAAACGGCTTTCTAATTCTTCAAATAGCTGATAGATATCTGTTTGCTGCTCATTGTATAACTTTAAGTTTTCGTTTTTAACCTCACTTCCAAAGGTGAGTAATTTAACTTCAAATTGCTCTGATAATGTATTAATTGTATTTTCAAATTTGGTATCAAATGCACGTAACGAAACAGAATCCATTCCCATTTTTATAGATTCAGAATTATCTTTAGTAATAATTATTATCGGCTTCTCTAATTCTCTAACTATGCTTTTCAATAATGGTGTAAGAAGTAAAAAGGCAAGAAAAGAAATCAGTATAAATCGCAGCCCTGACAATAGGCCAAGTAACCAATTGGGAACATCTTCTGATAATTTTGTTTTCCAATATAATAAATACGAAAAGACCGCTCCTAATAGCAGGCAGAAAAACACATACCACACGGGGTATTCAAGAATTAATTCGGCATTCATAAATTCAATATCGCTGAGATAACGACTTGCTGCAATTCATATTGTTAAGTCAACATACCTCCGCAAACATTAAGCGTTTGTCCACTTATGTATGCTGACATATCTGAAGCTAAAAACACTGTAGCGTTTGCTATGTCTTCAGGCTGTCCACCACGTTTTAAGGGAATACTATCGGTCCAGCCTTTTACAACTTCTTGATCTAGTGCGGCTGTCATTTCAGTTTCGATAAAACCAGGCGCAATTGCGTTACATCTAATGTTTCTTGAACCTAATTCTAGTGCTACAGACTTAGTAAAACCAATAATACCAGACTTAGAGGCTGCATAGTTTGCTTGTCCTGGATTACCACGAACACCTACAACCGAAGCCATATTAATAATAGAACCACTTCTTTTCTTCAACATATTTCTCATAACTGCTTTAGTCATATTAAATACCGATTTTAAGTTAGTATCAATTACCTCATCCCATTGCTCGATAGACATTCTCAGTAATAGATTATCTCTTGTAATACCGGCGTTGTTAACTACAACATCAACTACAGGAAAATCTTTGTTAACATCCTTAACAAACTCAAAAGTTGCATCATAATCGGCTGCGTTTACTTTATATCCTCTAGCTTTAACACCTTTAGCTTGTAATTCTTTTTCAATAATTTTAGCCTTTTCGTCTGAAGAAGCATAAGTGAAAATCACATCAGAACCTTCGTCAGCGAATTTCTCTGCTATACCTTTTCCAATTCCTCTTGTGGCTCCTGTAATAATGGATACTTTCCCATCTAATAATCCCATGCTTATGTTTTAAGTAATTTAATAAGTGTTCAAATATAATGATATAGTGCGTTACTCCATCTACTGATTTTCTAGTTATAGAACAAAAACTTTCTACGTCCAGTGCACTCATTTTTGGCTATAATAAACCCTAAATCATAGTTGGCTTCGAGCACAAAGAAGACTGATAAAGGTGTGGTCTTTTGGTAAGTATCGTAACTAACTGCATTTTCCCAAAAGCTACCTCCAATGTAACCCGAAGTTGGAGATCCTTGATTTGAAACGTCTTGGTCCATAATATCTTGAAACGTATAAACAAACCTTAAACCAGTAGAAATACCAAAATTATCTGTTCCCCAAAGATAACCTCCGAATCCAAACACCATTGACCAATAATTCTTGCTAAAACTATTTACAGTAGTACTCGGAGACTCCGTGTAGCCATTCATTAGACTAATCTGCGGTCCAATTTCAGCATAGCTGCCTGTTTCTGGATTATTCTTTCTTAGCAATATTGGTATATCAATGGACTTTAATTTAATGGCTTTTGTCCAATCGCCATTTAAAGAATCTGTTATATTAAAATTTTGCCCAATAACACCATATAAACCTTCTACTACTAATGCCGCATGTTCTCCAAAATCCAAAGCAAATTTACCTCCAAAAGCATAACTACTCGTAAATCCGTGGTTATAAGAATTGTCTTCAAAAAGATTAGAGTTTATAAATACCGAAGATCCTGCCATGCCTTTTAATCCAAAGTCCATAAACAGGCTTCCGGTGCTTTTAACCCCATGCTTAGTACCACCGCCAGAACGTGACTTAGATTTATGGTGTTTCTGCTGCGCTATGACACCAAATGACAACAAACTAACTAAAGTAATTAAAGCTATCTTTTTCATAATATTGAATTATTCGGAATAAGGGTATAAAAAATCCTTTTTAACATAAAAGAGACCTTTTCACTTATTTATTAAGTTCGTTTCTATGTTAAGCTATAACGCCAAGCACTTCTGCAATCTTAGAACCAATTTGAGCTGGAGAATCTACCACGTGAATTCCACATTCTCTCATTATTCTTTTCTTCGCTTCCGCCGTATCATCATCGCCACCAATGATAGCTCCTGCGTGACCCATTCTTTTTCCTTTCGGAGCAGTTTCACCTGCGATAAAACCAACAACTGGTTTTTTATTTCCATTATCTTTAATCCAGCGAGCAGCATCTGCTTCATAGTTTCCACCAATCTCTCCAATCATAACAATTGCATCAGTTTCTGGGTCGTTCATCAATAATTCTACTGCTGCCTTAGTAGGTGTTCCAATAATTGGATCGCCACCGATACCTATCGCTGTAGATATTCCTAACCCTGCTTTTACAACTTGATCGGCAGCTTCGTAGGTTAATGTACCCGATTTAGACACAACACCTATTCTGCCTTCTTTAAAAACAAAACCAGGCATAATTCCAACTTTTGCCCCTCCTGGAGTAATCACGCCTGGGCAGTTAGGTCCGACAAGTCTGCAATCCTTTTGAGATATATATTCTTTAACAGCTATCATATCCTTAGTAGGAATCCCCTCTGTAATGCAAATAATTGTTTTAATTCCAGCCTCGGCAGCTTCCATAACAGCATCTGCAGCAAATGCAGGTGGCACAAAAATTATCGTAACATTAGCTCTGGCTTGATTTACAGCATCTGTTACTGTATTAAAAACAGGTCTATCGAGATGAGTTTGACCACCTTTTCCAGGTGTAACTCCACCAACTAAATTGGTTCCGTATTCAATCATTTGACCTGCATGAAAAGTTCCCTCACTACCAGTAA
>CAJQPE010000110.1 GCA_905480125.1 uncultured Flavobacteriales bacterium
TGGGTATTATTATATGTTTGGTAATGACTCGTTAGATGGCTCTTTAGCGAAATATGGATTTACCCGTGATGATATTACGGACGTATTTCTAACCCATCTTCATTTCGACCATTGCGGAGGATCAATACAATGGAATAAAGGTAGAACAGGTTACGAACCTGCATTTAAAAATGCCAAGTTCTGGAGCAATCAGCGTCATTGGAAATGGGCAACAGAACCTAATGGTAGAGAAAGAGCATCTTTCCTAAAAGAGAACATAGCTCCTATTGAAGAAAGCGGGCAACTAAATTTTCTAGACGATTCCCATCAATTTTTGAATAATGCTTTTAGCAATATTGATGTCTTTTTTGCTAATGGACATACAGATGCTCAGATGATTCCACACATTAAATACAAAGGAAAGACGCTAGTGTTTATGGCAGATTTACTTCCTTCTGTGGGACACATTCCTTTACCATATGTGATGGGCTATGACACAAGACCGTTGCTGACATTAGATGAAAAACAAACATTTCTTAGCTCTGCAGCTGATAATGATTTTGTACTATTTTTAGAACATGACTCGATTAACGAATGTTGCACGGTACAACATACAGCAAAAGGGGTGCGAGTAAAAGATAAGTTCCCATTTTCTGAAATATTTGACTAATTTTTATCACTTTTAAATTACATTTCACCCACGCACCTGCAGCTTTATATCATTTATGCGTTAATATTACAGCGCACCTGTTAATAGGTCTAACAGCAATGGAAATAACAAAATCTCATTGTTTTCTAATCAGAGTTAGCACTGAAAAAGAAAAAATAGATATTAGAATTTGAGGGTCCCAGTTGCGGGGCTCTCTTTTCTATAGTTATTTCACTTCAGGAAGTAATTTGAAGCTAGTCGCTAAAAACTTTCCATCTTTTACTTCACCAGCAACTTCTGCAGATCTAACTTTTAAACACATACCATCGTGTGCATGCGGGTCACCATGATCTGCCATAGCCGACCCTTCAACATAGTATGCCTTTCCATCAACCTTTACAGCTAAGTCGCAACCTCCTCCTGTTAAACCGAATTGACATTGACCGCAACTTGCTTGAACAGTTTGACTTGTCTTCTCTTTAGTTTCTTTTTGCTCTTTCGAAGCTTCTTGAGCATTTGCCGAAAAACTAAAGCCGACTATCGCTAATCCTAATATTATATTTTTCATATACTTGGTTTTTATAATTTTAATTATTTCATATTAATAAATTGCAATGGCACTTCTAAATCACTTGCTCTACATTGTGCTATTATCGCCTGTAAATCATTAATACTCTTCCCTGTTACACGAATAGTATCGTCCATTATTTGCGACTTAACTTTCAGTTTAGAATCTTTAATAAGTTTATTAATCTTCTTACATGTATCCTTATCCAGACCTTGCTTAATCAGTATATCCTTCTTAATCTGCGCCCCTGAAGAATACACTTCTTTAGTTAAATCAAGACAATTCACATCCAATTTTTGCTTGGTAAAGCGACTTAAAATTATCTTAACAATTGAATCCACATTCATATCATTATTTGATGAAGCAACAATTATAGCACCTTTTTTGTCAAGCGAAATTTCGCTATTAGTACCTCGTAAATCGTAACGTGTATCAAGTTCCTTCTTTGCAACATTTACTGCATTATCAACTGCCTGTATTTCAACTTTACTTACTATATCAAATGATGCCATTTTTATATTTTTACACTATTCCATTGCTAAAATATCCATCCTTAGTCGAGTAATCTCATCTACCAATTTCAAAACAACAGTTTCGGTAACACCTTCAATATTGTGAATTTTGAGTAAAGAATCCTCAAGTTTGTTCAGTTTCTCTAACTCTTCATGGAACCCAGCGTCATCTTTAAATTCATGAACTAATTTTATCAAGTTAGCTAAGTGAACTTGTTGATCTACAATATGCTGTTTTACTTGTGAGCTGGGCTTCTTATCTCTTATGAATGATTGTAACATAATATACTGAGTTTCTATCCATGAGCCCAATAGCATCTGACTTGCCGTTGCTATATGATTGTTGTCTATAAGTTGGTTTTCTGTGGCATTTAAAGCATCAATGATGGCCTTCTTTAGTAAATCATAATCTTTCACTTTATTTTCTAAATCAATTCCTAAAACATTATGAAATGGTTTATCCGCTTCTATTTTAGCCGCCATCTCAAGAGCTAAGGCCCTGTATTGGATCATCTTATTTTGTTCTTGGAATACAGCTAGGTAAGCAAAATCAACCATATAAATTCCACAATTTATAGCTTCAGCTGCATCAGATTCGAAATGTTGTACATTCGATGCTGGAGACAACAGATGCTCATTGAACTTTACCTTATCATTGTGTAATGCCTCTAATTGCTCAATGGGTGAAGGCATAGACTTTATAATAGTATGAAACTCATTTTCTATGACTTCTTTTTTATCATTCAATTGCTCCAACTGCTGAGCAATAGATCCAAAGAATAATAAGTTTGCAATAAGCGTAATTAATATCTCCCGCATTTCTAATTAGTTTCCGCTAAAGTAATAAAATCGTAAACGATTATATTCGCTAAATGAAAATTAAAGCAATAATTACCGGTTCAACAGGTATGGTTGGAAAAGGCATACTTCTTGAATGCCTAGAGCGGGAAGAAGTTGAGTCTGTATTGGTGATAAATCGAAAACCTCTTGGTCTAGTTCATCCTAAACTAAAAGAAATTTTACACCCGGATTTTAGTGACTTTTCTATAATCAAAGAAGAATTTACTAATTATAATGCCTGTTTCCACTGCATGGGTGTTTCATCAATTGGAAAAACAGAAGATGAATTTCTGATTCCTACTTATAATTTCACAAAAGCCCTAGTTGATGAAATGAATGCAATTAAATCCAACATGGTTTTCAACTATGTATCAGGTTCGGGAACAGACTCTTCAGAATTAGGTAATATAATGTGGGCTAGAGTTAAAGGAAAAACTGAAAATATGATCCTAAATGCAGGATTTAAAGATGCTTACATGTTTCGAGCTGGGATGATATTACCTGAAAAAGGGGTGAAATCAAGCACAGGGTGGTATAACTCGATTTATGTTATACTTAAACCATTTTTTCCTTTTTTCAAAAAAATGAACTCCGTTACTACGAGTGTAAAAATTGGAGACGCAATGATAAATTCGGTATGTAAAGGGTCTGAAAAAAAACACCTAGAAAACCAAGATATTAACACTTTAGCTAATCAATAAGCAATCTATGTTTATTAACAGGAATCTAGAGTAATAGGAATGTGGCGTTTTTCTTGCATTCACCCTATATGGAAGACCATTTTGTCTACCGTTGCAACATACTTTATTGAACTTTTGTATTACTTTAGTGTATGGTTTTAAAGTGTCTTGGCTACCTGTTTTTCTTTTCGGAAATGCGATTGCATTGTATTTTAGATTTAAAATTAATTGCGCATACTAGCGGATTTGAGAGCCCAAAAAATTTTAGGGATTAAAGCATAGAATTTCAAAAACTACTATACTACATCTATCATATTCAAGCAAAATAACCGAATAAAAATATCCCACTTTCAAAACGGCGCATGAGTTTTCTTAAATCCTTTTCCGTATATGGTTTGACTAATATTTTTGGGAAAGGACTGACATTCTTGCTTGCCATAGTTCTTACCCACAAACTTTCTCCAGAAGATTTCGGCATTTATGCGTTATTCACATTAGTTCTGGCATTTGCTTTTCCTCTTGTGCATCTGGGTGTAACAAGTAGTTATGAAGTGGAGTTCTATAAACTTGAGAAAGAGGAGTTGGGTAGTTATTTAGTGTCGTCCCTTGTAAATCCGTTTTTTGTTTTTCTAGGGATGACTGCAATGATTGTTTTGTTGATAGAACCACTAAGCGTTTTCACAGGAGTTCCTCGAAAATGGTTGCTTGTCATTCCTTTCATCTCCTTTCTAAAGATAATTCCTGCCACGACTGCGGCACTGTTCCGTGCCATGAAAAGACCTTGGAAACACGCTCTGCTCAACTCCCTTTTAAGCCTTACTCTGTTTGCACTGACACTTGCGTTTATAGTTTATTACGGCATGAACTGGCAAGGACGTGCTTATGCAATAATGTTCAGTCAAGGATTGTTTTTCCTTATGTGCATTGCGACACTTTATGTGAGGGGAGCATTACGTTTTTCGATAAAAAAGAAGTATAAAACTAATGCACTTAAATTCGGTTTACCACTTGTCCCATTTATAGTTGGTGCAATAGTAGTGGACATTTCCGACCGCCTATTTATCGCAAGCTTGGTAAATATGGAGCAGGTCGGCATTTACAATATTGGCTATAAGGTAGGTGCAATGGTTGGGTTATTGCAAACAGCCTTCCTCAATGCCTGGAATCCATTTTTATATGAGCGCCTTACTGCAAACACCTCAAAAGACAAGGCTAGAGTAGTTAAATATATCTATCTGTTTGCCCTGTCATCTCTTCTTTTTACTATTATGCTGAAGATATTGTCTCCTCTGTTGTTCAACCACATAGTTGCCATAGAATACCAAGCTGGGGTAGATTTTGTTTTCTGGGTGGCGTTGGGGTATATGTTCCTTTCTTTATACAACCTACTTTCCGGATTTATTCTGTACGCAAAAAAAAATATACTGCTTAGTTACCTCGCTGTTCTTAGTGTTTCGCTAAACCTGTTCCTCAATTATTGGCTTATCTTAACCTATGGGGCAATAGGTGCTGCTTATGCAACTTTAATTTCCTTTTTTATACTATTTATTATCCTCTTTGTTATAGTCATCCGACTATATGACTTACCTTGGCTTAGCTTTTTTAAGATAAAATGATTAGTAAGCGTAAAAAAATACTTATTCTGGCCTCATACTTCCCTCCTTGCTTATATACAGGTGGACAGCGACCTTACAGTTGGTATAAACATTTTAGAGAGTTCGGTTTGGAACCGGTGGTGGTTACACAACATTGGGATGAAAAACTAGTCCATCCGCAAGACTTTTTAAAAGCTTCAACCAAAAGAGTAATAACTCAAGAAAAAGATGAATTCGGAACCATCATTCGCATACCTTCAAACTCAGGTATCAGATCAAGGTTTAAACTGAGATATGGCGAGCGTTTCACATTTTTACATGCATTGGTGTTACTTTTATCGAGGCTACGATATATTGCTTTCTTTTTCGACAGCACCTCTGATATCCACACAGAAGCAGATAAATATCTACGCTTAAACCAATGCGAACTTGTGCTCGCCACCGGCTCCCCATTTACTCTTTTCCGTTATGCCCATTTGTTAAGCCAAAAGCATGACGTTCCCTGGATTGCAGATTACCGTGATGGCTGGTCTACTAATGATACTTTGCAGTATGCATCCATTTCAAAACGTTGGTTATTCAAGAACTTTGTCAGACCAATGGAAAAGAAATTCATCCGCAATGCGGCAATGATTACTACGGTCGCTCCTTCGTGTGTAAATGCTTTACAAAGTTTGCATCCTCAACAGAATGTGCGTATAGTGTATAATGGTTTCAATCCAGAATATCTGCTTTCGATAGAGAATAGTGGACATACTAAAGACTATTTTACGATAGCCTACGCTGGTCGAATTTATGCTCATTATGAAGTAGAAACCTTTCTCAACGGATTGAATAAATTTGTGAACGAAGTGCATAACCCGAAACTTAAGGTGGTGTTCTATGGGTTGAATTCTGAGCCTGCCCAACTACAGAGGATTATGAACTTTAATCCTTCCCTTTCAAAATACCTCTCTGCAACAGATAAACTACCTAAACAAAAATTGTTTCGGAGACTAAAAAAGAGTAATCTTTTGTTGCTTCTTTCAGGAAAATCGAATAGTGCATTCGCTTCTAAAATATTTGATTACCTCGCGCTACAGCGAAAGATTATCCTTGTGCCAGGAGGCAGCAATTACCTTTCTAAAATAATGGACGCATGCAACAGCGGAATTTCCTGTAGTGATAGCCAGGCTGTTAAAGAATTATTAATTTCTCTTTATAAGGAATTTCAAACCACCGGCAACATTTCCCACTCTCCATCAAATATTGCCCAATATACCTGGGGAAACCAGGTAAAACTGATGACAACACACATTAAACAGACGTTAGTAGAAAAAGAAAGCGTTACCAAAACTATATCCGATTCGCTTATAACTTAATGGGCCTAATCTTACACTGTCTTTAGTAGATATAATGTAATAAACATCCAATAAATTATCTAACCCAAAAATGGTATTTTGGAATAACACATTAAGCCAGCTGGCCTCTGTTTGGTTTAAGAGTTTTTCTTAATATTTCAACGTATTCTTCTTCTACTATTGCAAATGCCGAAACAAACAAATCAGAATGCTTTTCAATTTCAATTTGGTAAAATGTAATTTTATCCTTGATGAAAAAATCTTTCAGATGGACACACTGATGTTCAGCAGTTTTTAAAGCATCAGGGCCCCGAAAATCCCAAATCATTTTTATTTTCTTCATAATTTCAACTATCAAATTCTGATTCTTTCTTAATTTGACTGATTTGTATTTACTTAACCTTAAAAGACAACAAGCTTTAACAAATTCGATTCGCTATTTTTACCTAGTAATAAATAGTAAAATCCTGTCTTCATGCCCCATGTTGAAATTTCATTTTTGTTGTGGCTGAGTTCAGACTTCACTAACTTTCCATTCCAATCATAAACATGATAGGAATCGAATAAAAATCCATCAATATAAACATAGCTATTTGACATGGTAGGATTAGGATAAACTGAAACTAGATTCTCTCTTTTTTCATCTATGGAATTCTCAAAACCTGGCGTGCCAATTGGATAAATAGTTAGTGAATCATTATAAATATATCCATCAATAGTCTGAGCAGTCGGATCAACCATGTGGCTCACGAAATAAAATGTTACCGGACCAGTTGCTGTATCTGGCGCAGTCCATTCAAAACTTCTCGTTACCGAATTTGAACCTCTATTTTCTTGCGCTAGTGCATTTTTATGAGAAATATAAGCCCGCCCAAAATTTTCATACTGCGTTGCAACTGAATCAGTGATAAGCAAATCTCCTCCATCAGCTAATGAACTATCTAATACGCAAAGAGAAAAACCAAACACTTCGGAACCAAGGCGTGTCATTGTTAGGTCCATTTGATAGGTTAGGTTACTTTGATACAATTGGCCCCCATTGGATGTTAATTGTAAAGTTCCCACGCCATCATTTATTGGATTTGTTAAATGACAATTAGTGCAAAGATCCTCATCTGGTGCACCCGTTAAGCCGGGTGGAGGCTGATTACTAAATCCAATACTAATTATTGCTAAACCCACTAGAAAAAATAGATAAACTAAACTTTTTCGTTTCATATCCCCAGAATGTCTATACAAATATAACCAAACCAAATTGCACAATAAAATAACCGAACGGTTATTAAGATTGAAAAGATTAGCAACTTTTGAGAATAAAATTAAGCTGACATCCGCAAACTATTCGACTTATTTCTGCCACTAATGCTTTTTATCCATCTATCATATAGTTTTTTTAAATCTGCATTAACATTTGCTTCTTGCAGACTTGGCTGGCAAATATTTTGGTATTCGATCAATTTTCTGCGTACCGTTAAATATCCCCAGGTACGCCAAAGCATATTGCAATAATCTCTTGCGGCTTTTGGATTATCGTAAAACAATTCTAAACACGTTACTAAAGCTAAGTTTAAAGGAACCCTACAAGTAAAACTAGTATCAGTTCTGCGAATTACTTCATACTTAATACCGTGTATTGGTTTTGCATAAATCAAATTTACATCTGTCTTTTGGTACTGCCATTTTAAATCTTCCATAGTTATTATTTTGATCAATGATATCTTGGCAAACCGTAATCTAATTGTGGTTTAATTATAAAAATTAAATTGATTTACTAAAAGCTAATTAACTTAATGGGATATAAATAAATGGAGTTAGACCTATATCTTGCTGAAATTCTATACAAATAGAACTGCATCTTATAATCAGCATAACAAAAACAATACGCTATCAAATTCTCTAAGTAGTCAATTTAGTATATTTGAATTGTATTATGAATATAATCACAACCGAAAAGCTTACTAAATTTTATGGCTCAGAAAGGGGTATTGAAGATGTAAGCATTAATGTTAAACAAGGTGACATTTTTGGGTTTATTGGGCCAAACGGAGCTGGAAAATCTACTACAATACGAACCTTATTAAACTTAATTTTTCCTAGCTCAGGTAGCTCCCAAATTTTCGGGAAAGATACAGTGACCGAAAGTTCAGAGATTAAAAAGAAAGTTGGCTATTTACCTAGCGAAGTAAATTATTACGACAACATGTCTGTGCAAGATCTGCTTAATTTTTCTGCAACTTTTTTTCCGAATTCCGACAATAAATATTGCAAGGAGCTATGCGAAAGGTTTACGTTGGACACGACTAGAGAAGTAAATGAATTGTCTTTAGGTAGCCGAAAAAAAGTTGCCATAGTTCAATCTTTAATGCACCGGCCAGAATTACTTATTATGGATGAGCCCACAAGTAGTTTAGACCCTTTGATGCAAGCTGAGTTTCATGAAGTATTAAAAGAAGCTAATAAGGATGGGACAACAATGTTCTTTTCATCTCATATATTAGGTGATGTTCAAAAAATATGCAATCGCGTATCTATTATTCGCAATGGTGTTATTGAGGCTAACGAGGACATTGGGTCATTGCTCTCTAGGCAGCTTAAAAAAGTTTCTTTGGTTCTCAAGGATGATGCAAAAGAAAAGCAATTTGCGAGAAAAGAAATTTCAAAACTAGAATTAGTTAATCAACGGGTTTCGTTTACTTATGCAGATAGCCCTAATGAATTACTTCGATTTATTGCTCAACTAGAAGTAAAGGACCTAACCATAGAAGAGCCAACTCTAGAAGATATTTTTATGCACTATTATGAATAAGGCACTATACATATTGGAGTTAAAGCGTAATTTGAAGTCGTTTTTAATCTGGGGAAGTGTTGTAATCTTTATCTCCGTATTTATCTTACTCCTGTTTTTGAGTTTTGCTGATATGGGTGACTCCATGCAAGTAATGATGGAAGGTATGCCCGAAGGAATGGTAAAAGGGTTTGGAATGAACGTTGATATATACACCAATGTACTTGCCTACTATTCTACCTATTTCGGATTGCACATTATGATTCTCACAGGAATATTTGCCATTACAATGGGAGCCAATATTTTATCTAAAGAAGAAAGGGAAAAAACATCTGAATTTTTACTTACAAGACCTATCTCCAGAACTGAAGTTATTAATTCTAAGTTGGCTGCTTATTTTACATTGCTCTCGATATTAATTGTGCTTCAAACTTTATCTAGCTATTTAACAATCGATTATGTCTCAGAAGTACCATTTGACAATGGGATTTTCATTACACTTTCTGTATACGGAACGTTGCTTACTTTACTCCATGGAGCATTAGGCTGGGCGCTATCACTGATACCAAAAAGAGGTAAGGCTATTACGGGGCCATTAATAGGTGTCGTTGTTGGCGGATTTGTTTGTAGCGCAATTTCAAAAATTAGTGACGATTCGGAATTTTTGAGATGGATAAGCCCTTTTTCTTATGTTAGTTTTGATGTTAGCTTGCCTAATTATTCAGTAAACCCTATTACTGTTATTGTGTTTTTAGCCATTACGGCAGCCCTTCACGCTTTAGTTTATATCAGCTACAACCGCAGAGATTTAGACGGATAGCTACTCGCTTTTATTAGTATGAAAAACCGATCTTTCTCAGTAGGATAAGGCTTTTCTTATTTTTATTTCTCGCTCAGATTCTATTTCTCTTTATTTATATCGAGAGCAGCCCCAACTAATAATTACTGGATTAGATAAATTCGTTTTTTTATTAATTACTTCCAAAATAAAAACTCGAGAACAATACATAATTGAATTAACAAAGTGCCTTCTCATATAAATTATATTTGCCCAGCGGTAAATCTTTTACACCCACCTGAATAAACCCTCGGTTAATATAATACTTACATAATTGAGTGTTAGTTGCATCGCAATCTAAACGAAGAAGGTTTACACCTTCTGCTACGGTTTGTTTTTCTAGCTCCGCAACAATGCGTTGACCGAGTTTATTACCCGTAAAATCTTTGTGGACTACTAGCGAATGTATGTACCGCGCTTCTTCTACCATTTGTCCCCAGTACAAGGTATCTTCATTAAGCAACCGAAACATAGCCATTACTTGCTTGGCTTCATTCTCTACAAAACAAAACTCTCCCTTGGCAAAACCTGCTTTTACCCAATCTACTTTTTCTTGTGGAGGGTTAGTCCAATACGCCCACTGGTCTATTCCTTTTTGGGCTAGTGTTTTAGCAGCTTGCTTTAATAGAAAGAGAGCAACATCAATTTCGTTTGGGGATGCTTTTCGGAACTTAATTTCCATCATTATCAACTAAATCAGATTTTCAATCAATTACGGTAAGGTTTTCGGGTATGGGGTGCACATTGGGGTGGGCGTTGTAAATGCTATCTGAAGGGGAATACGGAACTACTTTGGGTTGGCTTACGCTGTCTGGTTGTATAGTTTTTCCTATGGCAGGTAAGGGTACTCCTGTAATTAGGGTGTCGCCACTTTCTAATATTATTGGTTCGTAGCTTTGCGCAATGGAAAGCTGCTGAAACAAGTTCAGGATGACTACGAGTAGTAATATGTGTTTTAAAATATTCATTGGGTACAGCGCCTCGCTGCCTACATATTACGTCTATACTGTCCGCCTACTTCAAATAACGCGTCTGTGATTTGCCCTAAAGAACAGTGCTTGCAAGCCTCCATAAGCTCATCAAAAATGTTTTGATTTTGTATTGCGGCACGTTGCACTTTAGCAATAGCATCACTAGCCAAGTCTTTTTTGCTTTTATGCAAGTTGTTTAACATGCTAATTTGGTATTGCTTTTCACCTTCTTCAGCTCGTATTACTTCTTGTGGCAGAACAGTAGGAGAGCCTTTACTGCTCAAGAATGTATTAACTCCAATAATTGGGAACTCACCCGAGTGTTTTAAGTGCTCATAGTACATACTTTCTTCTTGTATCTTACTACGTTGATACATGGTTTCCATCGCACCTAAAACACCACCGCGTTCGTTAATACGATCGAATTCGGTTAATACAGCATCTTCTACCAAGTCGGTTAGCTCTTCTATGATAAACGAACCTTGTAATGGATTTTCATTTTTCGCTAAACCTAGCTCACGATTAATGATAAGCTGGATAGCCATTGCCCTGCGCACACTTTCTTCTGTAGGTGTGGTAATAGCTTCATCATAAGCGTTAGTGTGCAACGAGTTACAGTTGTCGTAAATCGCATACAAAGCTTGCAAGGTGGTACGGATGTCATTAAAGTCTATCTCTTGAGCGTGTAAAGATCTACCACTGGTTTGGATATGGTATTTCAACATTTGCGCACGTGGGTTAGCTCCATACTTTTTGGCTAATGCTTTTGCCCAAATT
>CAJQPE010000111.1 GCA_905480125.1 uncultured Flavobacteriales bacterium
TTGGCACCTCGATGTCGGCTCGTCACATCCTGGGGCTGGAGAAGGTCCCAAGGGTTGGGCTGTTCGCCCATTAAAGTGGCACGCGAGCTGGGTTCAGAACGTCGCGAGACAGTTCGGTCCCTATCTGTTGTGGGCGTTAGAAATTTGAGAGGATCTGACTCTAGTACGAGAGGACCGAGTTGGACGAACCTCTAGTGTACCTGTTGTGGCGTCCGCTGCATCGCAGGGTAGCTATGTTCGGAATAGATAAGCGCTGAAAGCATCTAAGCGCGAAACTAGCCTCAAGATGAGATTTCTTTTAAGGGTCGTTATAGACGATGACGTTGATAGGCTATAGGTGTAAAGATGGTAACATCAAAGCCGAGTAGTACTAATTACCCGTAGCTTTCTATCATATAGATAAACGATAGTTTAGTAAAATTTAAAGTATGTTTTCTTTTTTCATGTCATGTTATTTGTGTTCTGATATACAGAACAAAGATTTACGGTGGCTATAGCGATGGGGATCACCTCTTCCCATACCGAACAGAGTAGTTAAGCCCATCCGCGCCAATGGTACTAGAGTAATATCTGGGAGAGTAGGTCGCTGCCGGTTTTAAAACCCTTATCTCTTTTGAGATAAGGGTTTTTTTATGCTCTTTTGTATCTTCTATATGAGAAAAATTATAATAAATATATTTTTATCACTTGTTCCACTTTTTTCTGTTGGACAAGAAGATTCTTTGATTGTGGTAGCAGCATCTGTCGTTCAGTGCGTGCAGAAAAACCATACAATTGGTTTAGTTAAATTGGACACCACGCTTAATAATTGTCATTATTTCTATCCAAATTATTCAGATTTTGTATTATCAAATGGGAATTTTGGTGCTCCAATTATTTCACTAGAATGGAAATTTGATTATGATTGGAATTTTAGATTTCAGGATAATTATTCTTATTATGAGTTGGGTATATCACCTTATATTTTGTCGAATGTGCCCTACACGAGGCTATTTTATTCAAATGGAACAAATGAAGAACAGTATGTTAATGTTATTCATTCTCAAAGGATAAAGGAGGGTTGGAATATAACAGCTGAACTTGACAAAATAAATTCTACGGGTTTCTATTCTAATCAAAAAACGGATAATACGATTGCCAATATCTCCTCCTCATATATTTCCGATAACAAAAAGTTTATTCAACTATCTAATTATAGATTTACTCGATATTCTGGGAAAGAAAATGGGGGAATATTGAATGATTTAGATTTTGAGAATAACAGAACTAGCAAACAATATATTTCTGTGCAGCTAGAGGATGCTTCGAATGTTATTAGGGAACATGAGGCCGAGGTGTTCAATTACATTAAGTTAGGTGAATCTGATACCGCTAGCTCCAATAGGTATGGGTATTTATTAAATAAATTGTTGTTATTAGATGTGAACCAGACATATAAAGATTCAGATGCTGATAGTATATATTATTCGTCAGTTATTCCTAATGCAGTGTACTTAATGAAGGATTCGGTACAGAATAATTTAACGCAAACTTCAATAGGATGGCAAAATTTTGATCCAATTCATCCCAAAAACCAAATTTTAGTAACGGTTGATTTAGGATATGAAATTAGAAATTACTTTGTCAACGAGTTTAGTAAAAATCTTCAATCTGCATTTATTTCAGGCAGTTTAGCAGCGAATAGCGGGAATAGAATAATAGGTGAATTAAACGGTAGTGTGCGTAACAACTTATTAGGTTACCCTACAAATAAAGTAAATATAAATGGATTATTAGGGTATAAGATTGATAGTTTACAAGGAACAAAATTATGGCTCTCTGGATTTTTTGATAGATCAAGTCCAAACTATCGTAATTATCTAAACTGGTCATCCGCAAAAAATATCAACGAAATTGAAACACTTGGATTGGGTTTGAATTATAAAAATGATAGATTAAACAATCTAACAGACCTCAACTTTATTTCATTGAAAAATGCTGTTTACTTTGATTCTCTTTTTCAAGTTTCACAATACGAAGGAAGCACGGGCTTGTTAAAAGCGCGTGTTAGGCAGAATTTTAGATTTAAGAAGTTGTACTTTAATACTAGTTTACTTTATCAAAAGATACTAGGAAAAGATGTTTTTAGGGTACCTGAATTAACAGTATTTAGTTCACTTTATTTTGAATCTTTTTTATTTCAAAAGGCTACATTGATGAGATTTGGCCTAGATTTTTATTATAACACGGCATATTATGCCAATGGATATTTTCCGATGTATAGGAGTTTTTATATACAAGATGAAAAGAAAATTGGGAACTATCCATATTTTGATATTTACATAGCAGCTCAAATAAGAATGGCTAGGGTTTATGTTAAAATTAGTCACATGAATTCGGGTTTCATGGGTAATACTTATTATGCTTCGCCTAATTATCCAATAGCCGATAGAATGTTACGCTTAGGTGTAGATTGGACTTTTTGGAATTAACTACTAAACCAATACACAAACTTGATAACAATTGCCCTGTTTCGTTTGCCGTCGAATTGAGTTTTGAGGCTTGTATAGTAAGGATTATATTCAGTATTGGAAATTGTGAAATAATTATCGGTGTAAACAATATATAAATCAGACATTGGTCTGAATCGCCACTGGATCCTGCTATTTACATTAAAATTTTCTACTTGAGAATTGTATTGAAGAAAAGTTGACCAAAAGAGTGTTTTTGTAAAAGAAAGTTCAAGTTTGGGTCCAATTAATAATATTGTAGCATTTTGATATGGCTGCGGCATCCTGATATCATTAAAGTTGAAATTAAAGGATAGAACACCCCAAGGTTGTTTCCGGAAACGTACACCACCCGAAATGGATAATTTATTACCTATATAATAAGAACCATATCCAAAACGCACGTTGTAGCCGAAAGGCTTTCTTTTATCTGAATCGTATTTTAACATTCCATCGCGGTATCTATATTTCCCTTTCGAAATAGTTTTACTGTTAGAGAATGTAACATCAGTGTCGTCATAAAGTCGGGTGAATAATTCGCGAAAGTGTATTTCTAGCTTACTTGTGTTTTGAAATCTTATTTTATAATGAGGTAAAACGAGTAAATCAGTTGTTCCAAATACTGAATCGGTATAGTAATTAATGTATAAATTAGGACCATGATTGTTAATTGGACCATCCTTTGGATAAAATTTTCTTTCAATATTTGGTTCCAGCCTCCAATAAGTTCTATTAGACCGTTGAACAAAACCGACCTCTGCATTATAATTCTCACCAACATATTCATGATTCCAATGCATACTCCAGTTTTGAGTATTATACATTAGCCAACTGGCGTGTGTTCCTGATCTTTTCTGTTGGTTTTGATAAAAAGAATGGTGATAGAATACCTTACCCATCCATTTGTTATTAGCCGTGGCCAGATTATAATCGAGTCCAACAATTCTATTATAGTTATTTAGAGTTACCTGTTCATTTTGAAAAGTTTGCTTGTTTACCAAAATGGCCCCGACAAATGATCGTTTAAACACTTTTCGCTGAACGGCGGCTACCATAAAATTCTCTGGACTTAATGTTAGTGTATCAATTGCATTAGAATCGGATAATTCTAACAATTGAGTTTTGGCAGTTTGCATATTCATCAAGCCAATTCTCCAGTTTTCGTTGACTTTACCGCTTAATCTTAATCCTGCTATAATTGGAACAGCTCGACCTTGATTTAAGCCAATTTGGCGAGAAAAGAATGGTCGAATTTTGCTAAAACCGAATTGACCAAAGAGGTCACTGTTTTCGATAAAAAACTGTCTCTTTTCCGGGTAGAATAAACTGAATCTTGTTAGATTGGTTTGTTGCGCATCAACCTCAACCTGTGAAAAATCGGGATTAACTGTAATATCTAAGTTTAGCGAAGAGGAGAGAGCAATTTTCGCATCTAAACCGCCATTAAACCTAGAGAACGAAGTGTCGTTTTCATAATCGGCACTAAAACCTGTAATTCCAAAAGGAATTACTGAAATATTGAGACCAGCTTTTTTTGGCGGATGATCCCAAATTAAATTCCCTGTAAACGCCATGCTAGCTATATTGAAATTTCTAGGCACAGGAGACCAAGATGAGTTTTCATTGCGTTTTAAATCATTTCTCGAAAAATTAATTCCCCAATTCGTAATTTCTTCATTGTATCGAATGGTCTTAAATGGAATTGCCATTTCAACAACCCATTTATCTACTTGCCTAGTGACTTTTGAAAACCACTTATTATCCCATGCTGCTGTAACACCTCTATTTCCACCTCCCTGAAGTAATCCTTCTCGTTGCACCCCCATTGGATTTACAGCAAAACAGAATCCGTTAGTTTGATCACCAAAAGGATCTAAAAAAACTGCAAAGGCATCGCTAATTGGATACGAGAAGTCTCTTTTTAAAGATTGAATTACAAAATCACCTTCTAATTTATCATAACAAACAGCTCCAACATATATAAAATTATCATCATAGGTAATCCTAACTTCAGTTTTCGTTTTGGAATAAGATGTATCATAGGGAAACTGTTGATAGAAATTCGATGCAATTTCAGCTTTTTCCCAATCAGGATCGCTAAGTAAACCGTCTATATCAATAGATCCAGTAACTTTCTTTATGTTAATTGAAGGCTTTGTTTTTTGCGCTAGGCCAAAATAAGTGAGCATGATAAAGAAGGATAGCAATAGAATCTTCACGCAAACAAATTTAAAAGAACCGTAGCTAATGATGAGAAAATTAGTTGGCTATAATTTTTAGTTCAGTTCTTCTGTTTTCTTGACGACCAGCCGAGGTGTTGTTATTAGCGATAGGATTTGACGGGCCATAACCTTTGGCATTCATTCGATTAGAGTCTATTCCTTTACTTTGAACGTAAGTCAGCACAGACTCAGCTCTTTCTTGCGAAAGTTTTGTGTTAAGTTCTTCTGCGCCTTGGTTATCTGTATGACCCGATATTTCAATTTTTAAGCTTGGTACATCTTCAAGCAGCTTTACTAGTCTATCCAATTCAGAGTGAGATTCAATAGTTACAGCAGAAGATCCTGTAGCAAAGAAGACATTTCTAAGAGCAATTTTACTTCCGATTTTTATGTTTTTTAATTCGATCGTTTTATCAACTATATTGAACGCACCATTTGACGGCAAGTTAAAGTTTTCTGAATGGAATAGATAGTTAGACTTTTTTACTGAAATACCGTAATTGGTTCCGGCGGGTAAAGAAAGTAAGAATTTACCTGTGGCGCTGTTGGATTTAAATGTAGAAATTTCTTTTCCATTTAAATTATCTACAATCTGCAATTTTGCTTCTATGGGCTTACCAGTTATAGCATCAACAACCTTTCCTTTAAATACGGTTAAACTTTTTTGGTCAACTTTAACCTCTTTTGCAATTGTTTTATCTTTTATTGGTTTAGCAATGCTTGCTAACAAAAAATCTTCGGTGTCGACAATTACTTTCTTTTCGTTACCCCAAAATGTGATTTTATAGATATCTGTTCCTCCAACACCTCCGGCTCTGTTTGATGAAATATATGCATACTTTCCATTTGCTGTAGCTGCAAAAAATTGATCATCGTAAGGCGTATTAATTGGGTATCCCATATTTATAGGCTCTCCCCATTGCTTTAATTCATCTTTATATGAAACGAAAATATCTGTTCCGCCCATTGAATTATGACCTTGAGAACTGAAATACATTATTTCACCGCTTGGATGAATATAAACTGATTCTTCATGAAATTTAGAGTTTAGTTTATGACTGACACTTTTTCCTTCACCCCATTTATTCTCGTATTGCACCATTAGACCAGAAAAATCGATGTTTCTATTACCTCGTTTATCTGTAATATAATGTACTTTGATATCCAGTGGTTCGTAACATGCGAAAGTTGTGTTCTGGTCTTTTTTTACTATATAAGACATTTTTTCATAGGGAGCACTCCAAGTTAGCCCATTAAGTGCGCTTTCGTATACGGTAGAAGCGCCATCATTATCTGTTTTCCATAATAAAAGCCTCTGACCATCATAGGCTAGCGCTGAAGCTGCTTCATCTTTCTCGGTATTAAGCTGATTTCCAGCATTTTTCGGCACAGACCACTTTTTACCATCCCAGTTGCACTGATATATGTCAGAGTCGTATGCACCATTTTTATCTACAGAATGATTGTTTTTTCTTCTAGAATTAATAATTAATGTTTCACCATCTGCAGAAAGCGAAGGGGAGAAATCATCTTCTGGAGAGTTTACTTCAGCAACGATATCTACCCAAACACGTTTTTTGTCGGCCATAATTTCTACACCATAAGTACATTCTTTTTTATATTTATTCATTAATTTTTTGTACTCCTCGACATATTTGTTTTTTGCGTTTTCTTCAAAGATTTTGTAGTGGACTTTTGCTTCTTTGAATTCACCTTGTAATTGCAGTGTTTGACCGTATATGAAATGTATAAATGGATCTACGTCTGCATTTAATTGGTAGGCTTTGTCAGCATAAGCAATCGCCTTATATTTTTCGTTCGTGTATAGATAGCAGTTAGCAATATTCATATTGTTTCGAGCCGAATTAGGATTGAATTTGTGAGCTTTAAGGAATATATTGAGTGCTTCTATAAAGTTGTCTCCTGGGTCTGTGATCAACGCAATGGCATCATTTGCCGTTGTTAGGGATTCAGTTGCTTGATTTAGTTCAACTTTAATCGCTTTGAATTCTTCTTTTTTGTCTTTGAAATTTGATGCTTTGAATTCAACGTTTTGGGCGAAGACTGAGCCAACAATAATTGATATGAATACAGAGAAAATATATTTCATGATAAGATTTCTTATAAAAGTTATTAATGACAGTTGCCAATTAGATATATTTTGCCAAGATCTGACCCTAAATCTTTAGCTTTTTGCCAGTCAGCACAAGCTCCTTGTTCGTTTCTAAGCATTTCTCGTGCAGCACCTCTGTTTACGTAGGCGCTCGCATAATCAGCATCAATTTTAATAGCTTTTGCCGCTTCAGTTTCCGCTTCCTTGTATTTTTCTTGTTTAAACCTGATAGCAGAAATGCTATTATACGGTGGAGCATATTTTGGATTCATTGCAATTGCTGCTTTAAAATCTTTTTCCGCTTCGGCATACTTTTCTTGTTCGAAATAAATACTTCCTCGGTTATTGTATGCTAAATAAAATTTCTTATCAGCTGCGATAGCTTTTTGGTATGCCAAAATAGCTCCGGGATAATCTTTTTGTTTCTTTTTTATCGCTCCAATATTGTTGTAGACAAAAGCTAGTTTTGGCTCAAGAGATACAGCTTTATTGTAATCATTAACTGCAAGGGAGTAGTTATCTAACATTCTATAGCTACTTCCTCTGTCATTATAGGCGTATGCATAATCAGGCTTTAAATTAATTGCCTTTGTGAATTCTTGGATAGCTGTTTCGTATTGTTCACTTAAAAAGTACAAATCGCCAATTGCGTAAGGTATTTTTTCGTTAGCGGGGTCCAAGTTAGCAGCGTGCTCTAAGTTTTGTATGGCCATATTATAGTCACCAAGAGTTGCATAACATTCTCCTTTTTTTATGTAAGATTTGGAGTTTCCTGCTTCGATTTCCAGTACTTTGTCGAAGGAAGTAATTGCATTTTTTTCCTTTCCAACTTCCATTTCTGCCATTCCTTTATTAAAATATGCATCCAAAAAATCAGGAATACCTGCAATGGCTTTGTCAAAATTTTGAATTGCAATGTCATAATTCTTGGCTTGGAAAGCTTGAATCCCATCGTTGTATGCACTCATTGCGGCAGCATTTACTGCACTTACTGCATTGATGGCTGCGATGGAATCACTAAAGGCTCGTTCTTTTACTGTTAAACTATCTCCTATTTCTTCTTGAGAAAGCCCGATTAAACTTACTAAAATAAATGAACTGATAAGTGATGTGATTTTAAGCATATTTATTGAATTTGACAAACGAAAATAAATTAACAGTGGGTCTTAATGGGAATTAAATAATCAATAGTTACCAACAATTTGATTGCTAGTGTTAATTACTGTATTTGAAATATTGTTATTAAAACTAGTTGGTAAAATTTGGTTGGCACATTATAAAGTTTTATCAGTATTTAAGCCATTAATAGTAATATTCACATTGTATCCATGAATAGCGCCAAGGATGATCTAAAGCTCAGTAGACTATTAAAATGATGTTATTATTTTTGGAGGAAAAGAGTTTCCTATGAATGAGCAAATTACATAGCTATATTAAGAAAATATCCTGTTATGCTCTCTTTATTCGTTGCGATTTGTTCTGGTGTTCCAGTTGCTATAATTCTTCCCCCTTTTCTTCCTCCATCCGGTCCAAGATCAATTACGTGATCCGCAACTTTAATAATATCCAGGTTGTGCTCAATGACAATTACCGTATTACCTTGATTTACTATTCGGTTAAGCACTTCTAGTAATATTCTTATGTCTTCAAAATGTAAACCGGTTGTTGGCTCATCTAAAATATACATAGTATTACCAGTTCCTCTTTTACTTAGTTCAGTTGCTAGTTTAACTCTTTGTGCCTCTCCACCTGAGAGCGTAGTAGATTGTTGGCCAAGAGTAATGTATCCTAAACCAACGCTTTGAATTGTTTTTATTCGATTAATAATATTCGGTATTTTTCCAAAGAAGTCTACAGCTTGGTTGATGGTCATATTTAACACATCATTTATAGATTTTCCTTTGTATCGAACCTCTAATGTCTCCCTATTGTACCTCTTTCCCTTGCAGGTTTCGCATTCTACATAAACATCAGGTAAGAAGTTCATTTCGATTCTTTTTATGCCACCGCCTCTGCAGGTTTCGCAGCGCCCTCCTTTAACGTTAAAGGAGAATCTTCCTGGTTTATAACCTCTAATTTTAGCTTCCGGAACATGGGTAAAAAGTTCTCGAATTTCGGAAAATACTCCAGTGTATGTCGCTGGATTTGACCGAGGAGTTCTTCCAATCGGAGATTGGTCAATTTCAATTACTTTATCGAGATTTTTTAGACCGTTAATCTTTGTGTAGGCCATTGGCTTTTTTACTGAACGATAATATTCCAAGCAAAGTGCAGGGTAAAGAGTAGAGTTAATAAGGGTCGATTTACCACTACCAGAAACACCAGTGATGCATACAAATTTACCTAAGGGAATTTCTAAGTCTACTTTTTGAAGATTATTTCCGTTAGCACCTTTAAGTGTGAGTTTTTTACCATTACCTTTTCGTCTTTTTTCAGGAATAATTATTTCCTTTGAACCATTTAGATAATTGCTTGTGAGACTATCATGTTTTAATATTTCTTGATAAGTACCATGTGAAACGATTTTACCACCGTGGAGCCCTGCTTTTGGACCGATATCGATCACATAATCAGCAGCTTCCATCATTTCTTTGTCATGTTCTACAACAATAATTGAATTTCCAATATCTCTAAGGTTTTTTAGTGCTTCAATTAATTTTACATTATCCCGCTGATGCAAGCCAATACTTGGCTCATCCAAGATATACAGAACCCCAACAAGTTGAGAACCAATTTGTGTGGCAAGTCTAATACGTTGAGCTTCTCCGCCTGAAAGGGTTCGTGAGCTTCTGTTAAGCGAAAGATAATCAAGTCCCACATCTAGCAAAAAGCTAGATCTGTTTCTAATTTCTTTAAGTATTTCTTTCGCGATAATGTTTTGTTTTTTTGTAAGTCGTGATTCAATATTCGTGAACCAAAAGCTGAAATCACTTATGTCCATTGAAGCTAATTCAGCGATATTTTTGTTGTCAATTTTGAAGAACAGTGACTCTGTTTTTAGTCGAGTACCATTGCAGGTAGAACAGATGTTTTTATTCATAAAACTATTAGCCCATTTAGCTAATGACGGGGACGGTTTTTCTTTATATTGTCTAGACACAAAATTAATAACACCCTCGAAGTTAATGTTGTAGGTCTTTGTTACACCATCATCACTAAGTTCAACTGAGAATGACTTTTCTGAACCAAAAAGAATTGTATTGATTGCTTCTTCAGGAAGGTTTTGTATTGGCGTGGTTAATTTGAAATTAAATTTTTTCGAAATCGCATCAATTTGGTTGAAAATCCAGCTGTTTTTATACTCACCAATCGGTGCTATACCTCCTTTTTTAATTGACAACGCAGGATTAGGTATTACCTTTTTTAAACTAATTTCAGCTATTGTTCCTAGTCCATTGCAGGCAGAACATGCTCCATAAGGTGAGTTAAACGAAAAAGCATTTGGTGCGGGTGCATCATAGGCTATACCCGTTGTTGGGCACATTAATGAGCGACTAAAGAATTGTGTTTTACCTGTTTCGAAATCTTGTACTATGATAGAACCTTTGCCATGTTTCATGCAAGTTTGAAGTGAATCGTAAATACGTTTTTTAGTCTTGACAGAAACTTGAATGCGATCTATTACTATGTCGATATCGTGAACTTTATATCGATCTAATCGCATACTCGGAGTAATATCGACAATTTCGCCATCAATTTTTACTTTAGTAAATCCCTGTTTTCTAATTTGTTCGAAAAGTTCTCTGTAGTGGCCCTTTCGACCTTTAATCACTGGAGAAAGAAGCAGTACTTTCTTGTTATTGAATTTAGTTAAAATAAGTTCAATAATCTGCTTGTCAGAATATTGAATCATTTTTTCTCCAGTTTTATATGAGTATGCCTCTCCTGTCCTAGCGAATAGTAGCCTCAGGAAATCATATATCTCGGTTATCGTACCCACAGTTGATCGAGGATTTTTATTAACCGTTTTTTGTTCAATAGAGATTACTGGACTAAGTCCAGTAATTTTGTCAACTTCAGGCCTTTCTAGCGAGCCTAGAAATTGTCTTGCATAGGATCCAAAAGTTTCAATATATCTTCTTTGTCCCTCAGCATATATAGTATCAAATGCCAATGAAGACTTGCCGCTACCACTTAATCCTGTGATAACAACAAGTTGGTTACGTGGTATTTTTATACTTAAATTTTTAAGATTGTGCTCTCTTGCGCCTATTACATCTAAAAACTCATCTTCAAGTATTTTGATTTTGTCCATCTTTTAATCAAAGTCTACAGAATCACTTATGGAAGGAGAAATAAATGTGTCTAGTTCAATATTTTTTAGGCTGTCTGGAAATAATTCTCTACTAATTGATCCAACAAGTGACGTATCTTTTGGTATCGCAATTTGATATGACTTACCAGTTTCATTTTTTAAGTAGGCTTGCCTTAACCAAGGGTTAAATATTTTTAATGTTTTATAGCTAATTTTGTAAGTATAGGCAAAATCTACAAAATCCGTGATAGATGAGTCAACAGTAACGTTGTAGGTTTCGATTGCAGGGTATTTGTCTTTTTCACGGACTAGAAACCCATATTTAGCTGGAGTTGATAATATTTCTTTAACAGCAAGTATTCGGTACAAATATCTTCCTGTTTCAATATTTAATAATAGGTTATAGTAGGACTTTACTTTTTGTCTTTTAAGTTGCTTTGATAATCCCTGCATGCCCATATTATATGAAGCAGCTGCAAGTGTCCAACTGCCAAATTTGTTATATGCTTCAAGTAGGTATTTGCAGGCAGCGTGAGTGCTTTTTTCGACATTATATCGCTCATCGACTTCTTTGTTGATTTCTAATCCATATTCTTTACCAGTTGGTTTCATTATTTGCCAAAACCCTGTTGCACCTGCTGGAGATACAACATTCGATAAGCCACTTTCTATTATTGCTAGATATTTGAAATCTTCGGGTATTCCGTATTTTTGCAGAATAGGTTCAATAAGCCAGAACCATCTTTTTGATCGCTTTTGAAACAATATTGACTGAGATTGCCAATATGTGTTAACAAGTAGTTCTCTATCTAATTTTTCCCGAACATCAAAATTTTGAATTGGAACAGATTCCGATGTAAAATTCATGTTTTTTGGAATATTTAAAGAAAATATCTTGTAATTGGCATTGAAGTTATCACGGTGTTTACTGTCGTCTTGTTCGTTATAGGATGAGAAACTAAAGAATTTCAACCCTGCAAATAAGAGTATAACAGCTACTAACGCATAAATAATTTTTTTATTTTTCAAGGGTTATCTTCCTGTTTTTCTTCCATACAATTAGGTGGAGAAGACATAAGTGTATTTCTAAAAAATATACAAAAAACAATTAAAAAATAAACAAAGAACAATAACACATGCCAATAGTTCCATTGTGATATTATTTTTAAGATTATAAATATTAAAAATACAGAGACTAAAGAAATTCCGCCAAATATAATGCCAACTTTATCGTCGGTATGGCCCAAATAAGAAAGGTGATGTGTAGTATGATCTTTTCCTCCAACATATGGTGGAATTCCTTTTCTTAATCTATTTATTGTAACTACCGTTGTATCGATGATTGGCATAATAAAGGCTAATAATGCAATAATAATTTGTCTTGTATGCGCATCATCTCCGCTAAGGCCTTTGTTATTCCAGAAATAGATGATTCCTATAGCAGCAAGGAATACTCCTAAAAACTGACTTCCCGTATCTCCCATAAACATTTTTGAGGGATGCCAATTGAAAAATAAAAAGCCAACTAATGACCCCATTACGCCTAACAGCACTACAAGATGGAAATTGGTATAATCTTTTGAAGAAAGAAAGATTGTTAATATTGCGGCAAGCAAAATGAATATTGATACAGTTGTCGCGATTCCATCCATGTTATCCAGCATATTAATGGAATTCATTATCCCCACAACCCAAAAAATTGTTAGAGCGTAATTAGCTATTTGGCTAGGGAAAAGTTGAATATATGTCCCGGTGAATATTAGGATAACTCCACAAATGAGTTGTGCCATACATTTTAGTATAGGTTTAGTATTATAAGCATCATCAGCCAGACCCATAATGAATGCTATAGATGACACGGTAACAATTCCAAGTAGTTCTAAATTAAAAACATTCGGACCTATATCGAACAATATGCTATAAATCGACCCAGAGATAAGGAAAACAATAAAAAACCCTATACCGCCAAAAGCTGGCTTAGAAGACGGACTCCATCTTAAATTGACATCATGGGTTCTTATACCTAAGTTACTTGAGAATTTTAATAGAACTTTGTTCAATAGAAAAGAAAATAATATTGATATGAGAAAGTACCCGAAATATATTACGAATAATAATGAGGGTTGCTCTATGGAAATCTTTGTTAGCATGGAGGTTTAGTTAAAGATGCGAAATTACTTTTTTTTGCTTCTAAAACAAGCTAATAAATTCTTGAAAGGGGGTTCCTTTAGTATCTTTTTCTGAAAGTATAGGTGAGCTTAATTGCCAGTCAATTTTTAGGTTTTCATCGTTCCAAAAAATACACTTTTCAGCTTCTTTATTATACAGATTCGTGCACTTATAAGAGAAAATTGTATTGTTTTCTAGTGTAGCAAAGCCATGAGCGAAACCAGGAGGAATCCAAAGCATTGTCTTGTTTTGCTCGTTGAGTTCGATTGAAAAATGTTGGCCATAGGTCGGTGAATTCTGTCTGATGTCAACCGCAACATCTAGAACGGAACCATTAATGACACGAACTAATTTTCCTTGTGCATGAGGAGGGTTTTGAAAATGCAGTCCACGCAGAACTCCTTTTTGCGATTTACTCTGGTTATCTTGTGTAAATTGAGAAATAATTCCCGCGTTTATAAATTCATTTTCATTATATGACTCGAAAAAGTAACCTCTTTCATCTTCAAAAATAGTTGGCTGAATGACTATTAAATCATTAAGTTCCGTTGTAATAAACTTCATTAGGCTTTTATATTAAAAATAGATTTGAACCACGGAACTTTTTCTGTTGGTTCATCATCATAATACCCATACATTTTTTCATCCTTTTGTCCATACCCATACCCATACCCATACCCATACCCATACCCATACCCATAGCTACTACTTTGGGGGTCGACACTGTTTATAACGAAAGAGAGCTTAGATATACCATTTTCTTTAATTAGTCGATCGGCACTATTTACGAATGATTTTTTGGAATAATCAGACCTAAATATATAGATTGGGTAATCTGCTTTTTGGACACACTTAATTCCATCTGTAACTAATCCGATAGGTGGATTGTCTATCATGATCAGGTCGTATCTTTTCTTTAATTGGTCAATTATTTCGTCAAGTTTTGCACTAATAATAAGTTCCGAAGGGTTAGGCGGAATAGGGCCGGCGGTTATAAAGTCGAGACCTTTAAGCTCACTTCGTTTAATACAATCATCAATATTATTTTTATTAATGAGTAGGGTACTCATTCCAATATCATTTTCGGCGTTGAATCCAATATGAATTTTCGGTTTTCGCATATCTAAATCAATAATAACCACCTTTTTTCCTGTGAAGGCAATTATTCCCGCGAGATTAATCGCAATAAAAGTTTTGCCTTCGCCAGATACTGTGGAAGTTACAGCAGCAATTTTTGGTCCCGGAGTATTAGAAATAAATTGCATATTAGATCGCAGTGCTCTGAATGATTCTGCAATCATAGATTTAGGGTTTCGATCAACTACTAATTGCGAAATAGGAATATCGCTTTTATATTTGGGCACAAAGCCAAGTGCACTGAGATTGGCTGATGAATTTTTTAGTACATCACCTGCAGAACTTAAGGTATTGTGCAGTAAGTATTTAATTATTATTAGCAACATACTTAATAAAATACTAATTAAAATTGAGACAGCTAACGCAATTTGTTTATCAGGAGAAACAGGAACTGATGGAATAAATGACCTTTCCAGAATTGTATTGTTTGGGACGAAACCTGCTTTAGAAATTTGATATTCTGTTCTTTTTTGAAGAAGTAGTTCATAAAATTGCTCATTAATTGCAAATACTCTTTCTAGTCTTGCAAATTCTAGTTCTTTCGTAGGTATTTGTAAAAAACTATTTTCAAATTCCTCAGCTTTTGATTGAACGTTTAATATTCGGCTTTCAAGTTTTACAATGAACGATTTGATACTTTGTATTAATATTTTTTTCTGGATGCCGATTTGATAATCAATCGATTTTACACTTTCACTACTAAGTTTAACATCGTATAAGAGTTCTTCTTTTTTGATTAATAAACTGTGTAAGTTATTAATTAAGTTAGAGATACTTGCCTCAAACTGGGTTCCTATTAGAAGAGGCAACAGGCTGTACACATCTATTTCATTGCCTTCTTTGATAATTGTCTTTTCAATTTCCTGTAGGATTTTGTTTTCCATTTCGAGCGTTACCAATTCTTGTTCGAGGCCACCTAATCGTTCTAAATAAATTGTGGTGAATCCATCAGATTTACTGAGTTTATTGTCCTTTTTAAATTGTTGAATTGAGCCTTCTGAAGACTGAAGCTTTCTGTACACATCAGCCAGTTGATTGTTTATATAATTTAATACGTTTTCAGCACTTTCTCTTCTTTTTTCAACATCATATTTGATATAGCCTTCTGCAAGTGCTTGCGAGACATCAGCCGTTTTTCTTGCATTGTGATCTTGGAAACTAACCTCAACAGTTTTTGCAGATAAATTTAGTATTTTAACAGAGATTCTTTTTGAATATGAATTGATTAGTGAGTTAATATCGTTTATTTTAAAGAAAAACCTATTTTGATTGACTAGATTTTTTGCAGCTTCAATTGCTTCATTATTTCTTACTATCACTTCAATATTTAATGGTAATAATTTGTTTACAATCCCAATATCTATTTCATATTCAACTTTGTTTATGGTCAGTAAGGCCTTTTTTCGAGACAAGAAATCAATATAAATTGAATTGCCCAAAATTGTTGAGTCTTTGACTGTGTATTTTACAATAAATGGTGAGCTCAAATAATTTTCATTATTTAAAAATTTACCCTCTACAAAGTAACTTTCTTCCAACGGCAAATCAGATAGGACTCTTCTAAGAAATTCTTTTGATTTAATTAATGCTATTTGAGCAGAAATATCATTGGAGCCATACATTTTGTCGACTTCTAAAATTTGGTTTGCTCTATCTTCTTGACTTATTTGAAGTGATGCAGATGCAGAATATAATGGTTGCGTATAGCGCAGGTAAATTAAATATCCTAGTGAGTTAAGAATTGCAAAAGTTATAAACCAAATTACGTTCTTTCGGATAATATTAAACAGTAGCTTTAAATCGAATTCTTCATTCGAATTCTGAAGCTTTGCTTTTGTGTTTTCTATATTGTTCCCGGAAGGTTCCAAACTCTATTGTCCTACCAAGGTGCTTAGTGCGTAAATGCTGTAGATAGTAGAAATCAGTGATGTTGAAACAGAAACAAGAGACACAATAGGACTTAATTCACCAGCAATTTCAAGAAGTGGTCTAACTCTTGGTTCAACATAAATTATATCATTAGCTTGAAGTACCATGCTGCCATCTCGCATTCCAGCAATTGTAGAAAGATCTACCAAGTATACTTCTGGGTTTTCTTTATCTCCTCTAATCACTTTAATTTGAGCTGCTTTTGCATCACCTCCCAGACCACCAGTCATAGCAATTGCTTCAAGTAGGGTAGTATTATCATTAGACAGATTAAGAACTGTCGCACTTCCACTTCTTCCAGGAAAAATAATTACTCGTTTATTTGTTACATTAACAATTACGTAAGGAGAATTGTAAAATTCGGAATACAGTTCTTCCAAATACAGTTCACACTCCCTTAAGGTAATTCCAGCAAGTTTTGTTCTTCCGATAACGGGAAGTTTTGTTGTTCCATCGAATTCTATTTTGTAAGCTGTGTTTAATTCACCTCTGATTAACTGGGCATTCCCAATGTCAACAAGTTGAAATCCATCATTTGAATATATTTTGAACTGAATGACGTCATTTGCAGCTAATTTGTATTCAGTTCCAGCGCTATCTGGAATTTGGCTGAACTCATAATTTTCAGGGGTCCGAAGCATGATACTTGGGTCCAGCACTTTACAACTCGATAAAACAGAAATAATAGCGGCAATAAATAGTAAATGTTTCATTTTTTTCTTTCTAAAGTAGCAAAAGTATTATTTCTTATCCTTTTCTAATAACTCAAAGTACAATTGTTTCATGTCCGTTGCTAATCGATTAGAAGAGAACTTGGCTTGTACGTGATTCCATCCACATTGTTGCATTGATTTTCTAAGATAGCTGTCGTTTACTAATAAAGCTAAGTTTTCGAAAAAAGCTAACTCATTGGTTACGTCCGATAATAAGGCTGTTTCTCCCTCAATTATAACATTTTCGATTCCGCCAACATTCGTTGAAACAATTGGTAGGTTTGCAGCTTGAGCCTCTATTAGACTTACCGGTGTACCTTCGTTAAGTGAGGTAAGTGCAACTATATCAAGCCCAGGATAGACAAAAGACACGTCCCTAATCCAAGAAGTGAAAGTTACATGTTTGTTTTCTTCTCCAGTTCCAAAATTTAAGCCCAAATCTTTGCATTTTTGCTCTAAATCTTTCTTTAGCTCTCCATCACCGACTATAAAAGCACGAATTTTTTTTTGGGAACTATCTTGAAGATATTTTATTGCTTTTAAAAACAGTATGTGATTTTTTATTGGAACAAGTCTACCAATTATACCAATGGCAACTTCATTATCTTCGACTTTATATTTTCTTCTAAAATTAGATCGTTTTACAGAATGATTATCATGAAATCTCTGTAAATCAAAACCAAGGGGAATTACTTTAAACTTATTGGATTGTGCAATTTTGTGAATTCCTGAAATTTCTTGTTTCTGGATATCGCTGATGGCAATTAATTTAGTTGATTTTTTGGCCAAATACTTTTCTACTTGTTTGTAAAAGGTTGTTTTAGCTCTTCCGAAATATGAATGAAAAACATGTCCATGGAAAGTGTGAAGGATTATTGGAACCTGCATCCCTGAAGCTGCTATTCGACCAATCGCACCAGCCTTTGAAGCATGGGTATGGACTATATCAGGATTAAATTCTGCAATAATTTTCTTGATTTTCTTGTATGCTATAAGATCCAATTTGAAATCAATTTCTCGTTGCATCTCGGGAATAATTATCGGGTTTAAACCTAATTTTTCTATAATAAACTCAGAACTACCTTCGGACTTATCTTTCATGCCTCCAATCAGCAATGTTTCGAATTCATCTTCCATGTATTTGGATAGATAACCAACATTGTAGGTTGGACCTCCAAGATTGAAACGATTGATTATTCTTAAAACTCTAGGTTTATTCACTTTAGGCCAAATATTTTTTCCACCACTGTTGAAAAGCGATTATTGCCCAAACTGTAGCATGAGAATCTCCAGGGTTAGCTGAAAATAATTTTTGTTTCAATTCTATTATTGCGGTAACATTAAAAATGCCTTGCTCTTCAATGAACTTGTCACTTAGCCATTCTTCCGAAATTTTGGCTTTTAACTCTGTTTGAAACCAATTTAATAATGGTACTTCAAATCCTTTTTTGGGTCGATTATACAATTCATCAGGCAATAAATTCTTAAAGGTATCTTTCAATATTTTTTTACGCATTGAACCATTAATTTTATAAACGGAAGGTAACGAAAAGGCAAAGTCAACTAACTTATGATCAAGAAATGGAGTTCTAACTTCTAAACTATTTGCCATAGACATTGAGTCCACTTTACGCAGCATGTCGTTTTGTAAGACCAGATTCATGTCGGTTCTCAGCACATCATTAAACGACCCGCTTTTTTTAATTCCGCAAAGTAAATTGTCTTTTCGTTTTTTGTAGTTATATGCTTCATCAGAGAGTCGCTGAATGTTTATTCGTTGACTTTCTTTTAAGAAATAATTAGACTGCTCTTCATTTAAAAAGGTCGCCCAACGCCAGTATCTTTCTTTATTGGTAAGGTTTACACCATCACCAAAACGAACCATTTGTCGGTTAAAATCCCCAATTTTTGAACTGCGAGATTGTGGAAGCTTTTTGAGTAAAGGATTTAATAATGTTACAGATTTACCAACAATTCCAGGTTGCCTAGCTTTAAGTTCAGCTTGGTGTTTATTATATCCCGAAAAAATTTCATCGGCCCCATCGCCGCTTAGCGCTACTGTTACTTCTTTTCGAGTAAGTTTGCTAAGAATGTATACGGGGATGGCTGATGAGTCAGCAAAAGGCTCATCAAGGTATTCTAGAACTTCATGATAATTTTCGAACAAGTCATCATTTGATAACGAGAACACGGTATGGTTTGAACCACATTTTTTTGCTACTAAATTCGCAAATTCTGTCTCGTCAAAATATGGTTCGTCTTTATATCCGATTGAAAAAGATTGTAAATTATTAGTATGTTTTGCTGCAACTGAAGTAATTATAGATGAATCAATACCTCCACTCAAAAAAGTTCCTAATGGAACGTCTGAAACCATTCTTTTGGTTATTGCATTTTCAACAAGTTGATTAAGTTTAATCTGCGCTCCTTTGTATGATCCAGAATTTACTTCGGTTATATTGTCCGGTATTTCAGGAATTTCATAATACTTTTTCTCTTCAATCTTATCTGAAGAATCATTTAAGTTAAAATGAAAATAGTGACCAGGTTTAACCTTGCGAATGCCCTGTAAAATGGAGTAGGGTGCAGGTATATAATTTAGCTGTAAGTAAGAAAAAAGAGAAGTCGTGTCGATTTCTCTTTTTATGTCGAATTCAAGTAGTGCTTTAATTTCAGAAGCAAAAATGAATTTGTTTTCATCATGGTAGTAGACCAAAGGTTTGATTCCCATTCTATCTCTGGCTATGAATACTTTTTCCTCAACCTTATCGTATATTGCTAAAGCGAAAAAACCGTTTATGTCTTCAAGGCATTTAATCCCACACTGAATATACATGTGCAGCACAACTTCCGTGTCCGTGTCAGATTGGAATTCAATTCCCTTTGCTTCAAGAATTCGGCGTTGTTTTTTGTAATTGTAGAATTCCCCGTTAAAAACAATTGTATATCGTTTTTTAACATCAGTAAGAGGTTGGGTACCTTTATCTGAAGTGTCAATTATGGATAATCGCGTATGCCCTAAGGCAATGTTTCCTTCTGCGTATTTGCCTTGACTATCTGGACCTCGTTTGTTGAGGGTTTTTACCGCATTTTCGATTAAGTCGAGCTCATTTTTACTCGATTTATTGAATGATACAATGCCAACAATTCCACACATATACTCAATTTACTCAGAAAGCCATTTTTTGTATATAAGTTCTTGCTTTTCGGTTGGCCTATCAATAGGGACGATACGATAATTTACGTTTTTATCATTTTGTAAGGTAACCTTAATTTCCGTCATAATTCCATCTCTAGAAAGCGTAAGGGTTAAAACATCTCCAGCTTTGTGATTATCAACTAATGTAGTCATGTCATTGTCCGCAACTCTGTATCCGTTTATTGCTACAATTTCGTCATTAACATATAGTCCATCATTGTATGCAGCTGTTCCATGATAAACTCTTGTAACCATTAAACGGCCATTTTTAATAGTTGTTGATGCTCCCAACTTAACGTTTTCTGCCCCATCATTAAGGTCTAATAGTTCGCAACCTGCATAACTGAAATAGGTTTTGTAATCTATCGTTTCGACACCTGAAACTGTGTTTAGGAAAAAATTGTCTAGTTTTTTACCGGTAACTTGCTCTACCGCAGTTTGAAATTCTTTATCAGTAAAACCACGATTTTGTTTTTTGTAATATTCATTCCAAAGTACTCTTAGCACATCGTCTAAATTTTTTTCAGCATTTGTGTTTTCCAGAATAATTAGGTCAAGCGCATTTGCCAATAGAGCCCCTTTGGAGTAGTAAGAAATTGTTGTGTTTTTACTATTTTCATTTGGACGATAAGCTTTAATCCAAGCGTGAAAACTTGCTTCAGTAACTGGCTGTAACTTATTGCCTGGTTGGTTTTCTACTCTTGAAATAGTGTTCGCCAATTTGCGTAGGTATTTTTCTGAATCGTAATATCCGGCTCTTTTAAGTAAAAGTTCATCATAATAACTAGTAAAACCCTCACACAACCATAGTAGATTTGTATAGTTTTCTGAATCGTAATCGAATGGCCCGAGATTTATCGGTCTGATTCTCTTTACATTCCACAAGTGGAAGTATTCGTGTGCAACAAGACTTAAAAAGCTCTCATAGTTTCGGCCCGTTTGATATCCCCAGCGATTCACTTGCAGTGTTGTTGAACTTAAATGCTCTAAACCGCCACTTCCATTGGTTAGGTTATGAATAATAAAAACATAATTCTTATTAGGGTTTTCTCCAAAAACATTAGTGCATGATTCTACAATTTTTGCCATATCGATTTTGAGTGCTTCAATTTCGAAATTACCTTTACCGTAGATGGCTACATTGTGTTTTACCCCTGATGCATCGAAATGAAACTCTATATGATTGCCTATTTCGATAGGGCTATCTACTAAAACATCATAATCTGGCGCTTTATAAGAAAATGTTTTATCTGATGTTCTTTCTAATGAGGTAGAAACCTTTTTCCAATATGCTGGCGGTGTAATTTCTAACGTTGTGGGTAGCTCTTTTTTTTCAGCGATATACATAAACAAGCTAGTACCGTTTATGTAAGCATGACTTTCATCAAGAAATGAAGTTCTGACAGACATTTCGAAAGCATATACATCGTATGATATTTTTACTGAATTCCCATTCGGATATATCCGCCAAGTATTTTTGTTAATCATTTTTGAGCTTCCATTGTCTAATCTGAAATTCTCAACACTTTTTGAAAATTCTCTAACTAAATAAGAGCCTGGAGCCCAAACAGGCATTTTTATATCTACAGAATCTTCGCTAAAGCGGACTAAATTAATATCTACATGAAAGTAATGCGTATGCGGTTCTGGCATTGATAAATGATAGCTAACCGTTTGCGAAGAACTTTCTAAACTTAAGGTGATAAAAAGAAAAAATAAGGAAAGGATTCTCATGTTTTGAATTTGCGGCTAAAATAGAAAAATGCTTGGGATGTATTGTCGCAGCCTTGAACTAGTTTCAGCTTCTACTAATTAATTAATCTTTAACAATAACGAATACCTCTTCGTTGTCTTTTTTCATGAGGTATTTTTCACGGGCAAATTTTTCGAGATTATCTTCGTTCGTTAGCAATTCATTAAGATCTTTTTCAGTTTCGGTTATTCGCTTCCTGTAATATTCCTTGTCTTCTTCGTATTGACGGAGTTCACTTTGCAGTTGTAATTGCGAAACAATATCGTGTTGATCGAAAAACAGCATCCATAAACCAAACAGAATACCTGTAATGGCGTACTTGTTTTTCAAAAACGCTGGGACTTTATTCCAAAATTCTTTAATCACAAAGACAAATTTAAATACATCGTAAGCCAAATTGAGCCAATGCAGTTTGAGTTATAAACAAATAAGTTGTGGAATGAACTTTCTAGCAGCATAAAATATTTATTTTTTACAAACTTTCTTGCAATAAAAAGAGTTCGAATGGGTTAGCTATTTTTAATCTATTCAGGCACCTATAGTGTAGAAAAGAACCAACCAAAACTTCAGCTTCAGCAGCATCGCAGTATACTTGGGCATCTTTCTTCTTCATGTTTTGTGACTTAGAAGAAGTGGTATTATAAAAGTCTTGAAATTATTGAGTTCTTCTATATTGTAGTTTTCCTGAATTGAAGATTTTAATTATTCTTATGAAGAATCAAACGATAAACAATCTCTTTACCAATTTTAAAACCTTACAATCTTTCGTAGATCAACCAATTTATTATCACTGTATTGCATTAGAAAGTAAACACCTCTAGCAAGCCTAGATCCATCAAATTGAATTGAACTTGAAGTTGCATCGATTTTATGCAATACTTTACCAGAGATATCAGTAATTTTAATTGTAGTATTCTTAAAAATTGGCAAATCGATAGTAAAATGATCATAAAAAGGATTTGGGTAAACAATAAATTCATTTTTTCTAATTGACATGTCAGAAATCTCATTAATCAATCCGTTATTTGGATGGCGCTTAAAGAATTTCCAAATTTCGGTGGCTGCATCAAAATCACTAGCAGGCTCATAAAACCATTGATGATCTGCACTATCAACCTTGTAAAGTAATATTTCGGAGTTGTTATCGCAGTCTATCCATTTGTAAGCTGTAGTAATAAAATTATCAGGAGCATTATTGGGAAGAGTGTAAACAATAGTAGGTTCACTTGTGCAGCTATTATTGATTTTCCAAATCGCTAAAGTAGAGTCCACAGAGAGCATTTGCAAAGAGTCGTATCCATTGTATCGAACGGTTCCGTCAGCAGTTCCATGAATATGCATGATAGGCATTTCTTTTGTCGGGTTGCAGATATCGGGAAGTTGCAATGCCATCTGGCCAGAAACAGAGGCAATGGCGGTTAGCTTGTCTGAAAGTTCACAAGCCAATCGGTGCGTCATAAAAGCACCCATAGAAAAGCCAGTTGCATAAATACGAGTGGTGTCAATGTAGAACTGAGTTGCTAACGTATCGATTAAATAGTTTATCAAACCAACGTCATCAACCCCAGAAAGATAGTTAATGTAACTATTAAAAGATGTTTGATTATTTGTAAATGGATCAATCAACGCTTGCGGATAGACTACAATAAAGTTGGCAGTATCAGCAACGGCATTCATGCCTATAGAGCTTTCAAAATTCGAGGCGACATCTCCCAAGCCGTGCAGGGCGAAGACTAATGGCACTGTGTCTGTACTTATAAAAGAGGAAGGTATGTGCACAATAAACGAACGATCAAACCCTTGCCACGAAATAGTGTCATTGTAGGATTGTGCTTGTAATGATATCACTATGGCTGAACAAAAAAGTGCTAATATCAGTTTTTTCATAAAATCTAATTTAAATCAAAGATACAAAAAAGCCCAACCGATTATCGATTGGGCTTAGTTAGAAGATTGTAGAAAGATTATCCTAAAAACGGATAACGGTAATCTTTTGCTGGTACAAAGGTCTCTTTAATTGTTCTAGGCGATACCCAACGCAGTAAATTCATATAAGAACCGGCTTTGTCATTGGTCCCAGAACCTCTTGAACCACCAAATGGTTGTTGACTAACAACAGCTCCTGTTGGCTTGTCATTTATATAGAAATTACCTGCAGCATGTTCTAAAATTTGGGTTGCAGTTTCGATAGCATAACGATCAGTGCTCAAAATAGCACCTGTTAATGCGTATTCAGATGATTCATCAACCAGGTGAAGTGTTTCTTCAAACTGGCTTGGCTCGTATTTCAAAATTGTAATAACCGGACCAAAAATCTCTTCACACATAGTTCTGAATTTTGGATTAGTGGTTACAACTACGGTTGGTTCAATAAAGTAACCTTCCGATTTGTTATAACCTCCCCCAACTACAATTTCGGCATCGTTTTGTTCTTTTACAAAGTCTATAAATCCTGCAATTTTATCAAAAGCACGTTCATCAATAACAGCATTAATGAAGTTTCCAAAATCTTCAGGAGAACCTGTTTTAAATGAATTTACGTCTGATTTCACTAAAGAAATTACTTCATCAAATATATTAGATGGAATATAGGCTCTAGAAGCTGCTGAGCATTTTTGACCTTGAAATTCGAAAGCTCCTCTCGAAATTGCTGTAGCAACTTCTTCTGCAATAGCAGATTCGTGAGCAATGATGAAATCTTTTCCTCCAGTTTCTCCTACAATTTTCGGATAGCTTCTGTATTTTTCAATATTAATTCCTATTTCTTTCCATAGGTGCCTGAACACCCCAGTTGAACCTGTAAAATGAAGTCCGGCGAAATCTTTATGTTTGAAAACAACATCCCCCGCAATAGGTCCGTCAACGGAAATTAAGTTGATAACACCATCAGGTAAACCTGCTGCTTTGAATAGTTTAATTATTACTTGTGCAGAGTACATTTGAGTTTCAGCTGGTTTCCAAACAATAACGTTCCCCATCATTGCTGGTGCAGCACATAGGTTGGCACAAATTGATGTAAAGTTAAATGGAGTAACAGCGAAGATAAATCCTTCAAGCCCTCTGTACTCTAGTCGATTCCACAAACCATCATTAGAATCAGGTTGCTCCGTATAAATTTGTTGCATGTAAACAGCATTAAATTTTAGAAAGTCAATTAATTCACAAGCAGCATCAACTTCTGCTTGAAAAGCATTTTTTGATTGCGCTATCATAGTTGCAGCATTCATTTCATCTCGAAAGGGGCCCGCTAACAAATCAGCGGCTTTTAAGAAAATTGCAGCCCTTTGATGCCAAGGCATTGCAGCCCATTTTGGACGAGCGTCTAAAGCAGCATCTATTGCCTTATTTACATGAGAAGCATCACCGTAATTGAAGTAGCCTAATACTTTTTGATGATCATGTGGAGGGGACATTGGTCTTTTGTCATTTGTCGTAACCTCTTTATTGCCAATGTACATTGGTATATCAATTGGCGCTTGGTCGTACATTTCTTTATACTTCGCTTGTAGGTTTTCTCTCTCTGTTGAATCAGGTCCAAAACTTAACACCTCTTCCGTTGCAGGATATGGGATGTTGAATATTCCGTTTGCCATATTATTATTTTTTTGTTTTGTTTTTAAGGTTAGCAAAAGTATTGTTTTATTCTTTGTATAAATGTCGTGAAATTTGAGTAAATATTCTTTTTGTAAAATAAAACAAAGATTTTGGAGTGGCTGTTAAAAAATCACTCCAACAAAAGAATAGTTGCGCGGATTTATCTCAAGCGAGAATTTGCATCAAAACAATGATAAAAAATTGAGGAGAAAACTAGATGCAGCACATAATAATTTTAAATCACACTTAAGTTGGTTTAGAATAGATTAGGAACAATTAGTGCCGGCCACTTCGCGAGTTAAAAGGTTTATAGCCAGTTGGATATTTTAACGTAACCACATTTCATTATAAATCATAAAATTTTGATTTTGAGAGATTGACTAAAGTTCGAGAAGCAAATTATTATGTAAAAACAAGAGCGAGTTAGTTGAGCTTCATAGGAGCAATCATCTCAAATTTAGGCACCTTGACATCGAACAAAGAATCATCTATTTGTCTTTGCATGGTATAAGCGCCATGCATATTGCCCATTTCTGAGGTTAATTCGCACGATGACTCATATTCATGAACATCTCCAGGTGTTAAAATAGGTTGAAACCCAATTACACCTTCACCTTCTACTTCATAACGATCAGCATTAGAATCGAAAATAAACCAATGTCTACTCATTAATTGAACCGTCTCATTACTATTATTCTCAATGGTAATTCTATAAGTATATAGGAAATGGTTCTTTAATGGGTTGGAAAACTCTGGACGATAAAATGACTTTACCGTTATTTGAATGCCTTCTGTAACTTCCGTTGTCATAATATTTACGTGTTAAGTTATGTAAATAAACGAAAATATTTCTAAAGTGGTTGGGTATTCTAAAAAAAATTAATTTTATCTACTTTCCAATGCTAATTTGTTGAGGCATTGTTAATTGTAAAGTCCTAACAGAATTTAGCGTTTTTACTGCTATAAGCCTATCGTAATCATCAGCGAGTTGACGGTGATAGATAAGAATGGTATAGTCGTTTTCGGTTTCGGAGTGCATCCCTTCTAAAAGCACATCGTCAGCAGTTTTAGTATTGTCTTTTAAAAATATGTACTGGTAGTTATAGTATCCTTGTTTGAGGTATAACTTACCTTTATAGGCTTTTTCCTCTTCGTAATAAATCATTTTGTTTTGTTGATTAGCTCCCCAATTGGTTAGCTCTCCGTATAAGTATACATCTCCATCAACAATTCTTTGGGGCTGCGGAAACGTAAAATGCACCCAGGCATAATCTCCATCAGAGTTGCTGTCCTGGCTGATATAGTCATTTTTGATATAACGCTTGCCGTTAATATCATAATAGGTAGAGTAGACTTTATAGGCGCGTTTTTCTTCGTCTTCCAATTCTATATGATGATAGCCTAGCGTATCCCGATAATAAAGTTTGACTAATCCTGCTTTCAGAGTAAGGTTTTTTATATCGAAATAGCGATATTCGTTACCCCCATTAAAAATTAAATCTTTTTGATTAATAAATTCTATTTCATCACCTTTTACAAAGGTTGGTTGAACATTATAATGAGCATTATCCCATCTTCCATTTTGTTGTATTGTTACTTTTAAATCGTCATATGGGTTAGTAATCAGGTAAGATTCAGAACCAATCGCAAAATTTAATTCTTGTTTGTAGAATTTGTACTTGCTGTCTCGGGTTGGAAATACATTGCCATTAACTTCCACACTATTTTCGGTAACCATGAATCGCCAATTAAGTGCTAAGTTATCTGGGTAACCTTCTTCGTAAACTTTAATTATGTAATTACCCGACCTAATGATTTTCATGTTTTCTGAAGGAAAGACAAGCCAATGATGAATGTAATCTTGACCAATACACCTAGAGTAAGAGTTTTCGTAAATTATATCTTCTGGCACTCCTTGAATATATTCGGTAGAAATCAGTTCAGAGTCTTCCCAATTTGCAGAGCAATGAATAATTCTGTAATAATAACTTTTATGATCTTCACCAAGGTCGTCAAAACTTAATCGTAATTTTTGATTTCCTCGCATATTTATAATAGGAGCAGACATAACATTGCCGTTAATGTTTAGTTGTACAGTTTTTATGTTGTCATGATAAACGTGGTTTTCGGAGCGTAAATAATCTTCCTTGTAATAATCTTCCTCTTGGCATAAACATATAAAAGGGCTGAAAATCAACAAGCTGAAAATTTTTAATCTATATCCTCTAATAAATGTATGCATCAAGTCAAATATATGTTTAATCCCCTCAATAATAAGCCTAAATTAGGGGTTCATCTAAATTCATCGAAAAAAAGTTTGCGGCACTAATCAAATTTCTACATTTGCGTCGAAATGTAAAGCTTTACAAAAGAGATTATGTCGCAAATTGTTAAGATTAGCAAAGGAGCAAACATTAAGTTGACCGGTGCTGCAGAAAAGGTGCTCGGAAACATTGAAAGACCTACTTCCTTTGCCGTATGTCCACCAAATTTTCATGGGTTAATGCCAAAATTAGCTGTTAAAGCTGGTGATAAAGTTAAAGCAGGGTCTACTTTGTTTTTTGATAAATACAATGAGCAGATTAAGTTTACCTCCCCTATAAGTGGTGAGGTTGTAGAAATTATTCGTGGTGCAAAAAGAAAAATACTAGAGGTTAAGTTAAAGGCGGATTCAGTTTTAGCCTACGAAAAATTTGAGGTATCTGCTGCTTCTGCGCAAGATGTGAAAAGCGCTTTGTTGATTTCGGGTCTTTGGCCATTCTTAAAGCAAAGACCCTATGATATTGTAGCGAACCCATCGGATTCTCCAAAATCCATTCACATTACAGGTATAGACTCTTCTCCTATTGCTGCTGATTATGAGTTCTTAATTAAAGGTCAAGAGGATGTTTTTCAAAAAGGTTTAGACGCTTTAGCCAAACTTACTTCAGGAAAAGTTCATTTGAACGTAAATGATAAGACATTGTTCGATTCTGCTAAAAACGTGCAGATAAATAAAATTTCAGGTCCACATCCATCTGGCAATGTTGGTATTCAAGTTCACCATATAGATCCTGTTAACAAAGGGGAAATTGTTTGGGTGCTAAGAGCACCAGATGTTTTGTCTATTGGTAGGTTATTTAAAGATGGTAAATATGATGCTTCAAAAGTTGTTGCATTAGCGGGGTCTAAAGTGAGTTCACCTAAGTATTATAAAGTTTTACCTGGTGCAAATATTAAAGAAATGTTTGGTAACGAAATTAACAATGGCTCGAGAGTAATATCAGGTAACGTTCTCTCTGGTGATGATGTTTCGATAGATGGTTATGTAGGATTTTACGATTACCAGATATGTGCAATTCCTGAGGGTGGTGAAGATGAAATGTTCGGTTGGATGGCTCCAAGGTTTAATAAATTTAGCTTATCGAAAACCTTCTTTTCTTGGATGACACCAAATAAAGAGTACGATTTGAATACCAACATGAATGGTGAAGAAAGGGCTTTCGTAGTAACTGGTGAATACGAAAAAGTGTTTCCTATGGATATCCTTCCTGTATTTCTTTTAAAGTCAATGATAACAGAAGATATTGACGCAATGGAAGGTTTGGGAGTTTATGAAGTTGCACCGGAAGATTTCGCATTATGTGAATACGGTTGTACTTCAAAAATTGAGACCCAAAAAATAGTTAGAAAAGCATTAGATTTAGTTAAACGGGAGTGTGGTTAATTCACCCTGTTGATTAGTAAATGAAAGATTAGATGAAAGCATTAAACGATTTTATCAAAAAAATAAAACCAAGCGATGAAGGAAAATTTCCTATCATGCATGCAATATGGGATGGAACTTATACTTTCTTATTTGTGCCTGGTCACACCAATAAGAATGGCGTGCATGTTCGTGACGGTATCGACTTGAAAAGGACTATGATTATGGTTGTTCTAGCCATGATTCCTGCATTACTTTTTGGTATGTTTAATGTCGGCCATCAGCATTTATTGGCAATTGGCGAAGTAACCAGAGATATGCCCGTCATGGAGATGTTTATGGATAAATTTATTTTTGGTACATTAAAAGTTCTTCCTTTAATAGTGGTTTCTTATGGAGTTGGTTTAGGTATTGAGTTTGTTTTTGCTGCACTGAATAAGCACTCGATTCATGAAGGCTTTTTAGTTTCTGGAATGTTAATCCCCTTAATTATGCCTGTAGATGTGCCGTTGTGGATGGTGGCTGTAGCTACTGCTTTTGCGGTAATTATTGGTAAAGAAGTGTTTGGTGGCACAGGAATGAACATTGTAAATATCGCACTTACAGCCAGAGCATTTTTGTTCTTTGCATATCCTACAAAAATGTCTGGTGATCAAGTTTGGATAAATACTTCTTTAGATGAAGGACAGCAGTTAGTTGATGGATTTTCAGGAGCTACAGGTCTAGGCAATGCTGTTGAAGGGGGAAAAAGTGCATTAGATGAAATGGGTGCAAGTACATTTGAAGCGTTTATCGGATTTATACCAGGTTCAATTGGCGAAACTTCGGTTATTGCAATTGGAATTGGTGCAATTATTTTATTGTTGACCAATATTGCAAGTTGGCGGATTATGCTATCAGCTGTAATAGGAGGAATAGTAATGGCAAGTATTTTTAATATGGTAGGGGATGATGGCTCGTTTATGGCTGTTCCAGCTTTGCACCAATTAATGTTAGGGGGGTTCGCATTTGGAGTTGTCTTTATGGCCACAGATCCTGTTACTGCTGCGCAAACTAATCAAGGCAAATGGGTATATGGATTTATGATTGGAATTTTAGGAATATTAATTCGTGTAGCTAACCCAGCATACCCAGAAGGAATAATGCTAGCAATTTTGATTGCAAACGTGTCTGCACCATTAATTGACCATGTTGTAGTTCAGAACAATATTAAGAAAAGATTAAAAAGAGTTAAAACTGTATAAAGATGGCTATTAATAGAGATAGTAACGTATATACGCTTTCGTTTGCTGCCCTTATGGTGGTTTTAGTAGGTGGTTTCCTGGCTTTTGTGTCAATGAGTTTAAAACCAATACAAAAAGCTAATCAGACTAACGAAAAAATGCAAAATATTCTTCAGGCAATTGGTATTGAAGAAACGGAAACGGTTTCAAGAGATGAAGCCGGTGCAATTTTTAATGACTATGTTAAAAGGAGAATCACTATTGATTACAATGGTAAAATTCTAAGTGATTTAGGAGTGGCCGACCCAATTAATCCCCAAGATAAATTAGATGCTTTTAACATTGATATTAGAAAGGAGTATTCTAAATATATTAAACCTATCATGAATGCAAATAAAGGTAATGATGAAAAAATAAAATCGGAATTGGCAAACAATGAAAATATACATTTTCCATTATTTATTTGTGAGAGTAATGGTAACAAATACATGGTAACATCATGCAGTGGAAAGGGACTTTGGGATGATATATGGGGATACATTGGTTTCGAATCTGATGGAAAAACTATTAGCGGTGCTATTTTTGATCACAAAGGGGAAACGCCCGGTTTAGGTTCTGTAATTACAGAGGATTGGTTTGAAAAACAATTTAGATCGAAATCTATTCATGAAAATGGTTATAGTGCTATACAAGTACTCAAGCCTGGTAAAAATTTAGATAACCATCAAGTAGATGGTATAAGTGGTGCAACATTTACAGGTGTTGGAGTTGATGAAATGATGGGAAGAAGTATGGAAGTTTATTACAACTTTGTCCAATCTAATCCGAAGGTTTTAAACTAATAATAATTGATCATATACCGCAATGAGTGAAGAAACAAAAGAGGCGTTATTCTCACCTAAGAATAAAAAGCTAATAGCAGAACCAATAAATATCAATAACCCGGTAACAATTCAGGTTTTAGGTATATGTTCAGCTTTAGCTGTAACAGTTCAGATTGATAATGCATTAATTATGTCAATTGCAGTTATGGCAGTTTTGGTTATAGGAAATGTTTTGGTGTCTTTGATGAGAAATGCGATACCAAGTAAAATTCGGATTATTGTTCAATTAGTTGTTGTTGCAGCGCTTGTAATTATTGTTAGCGAAGTTCTGAAAGCATATGTATATGATGTATCTAAACAACTTTCTGTATTTGTTGGTTTGATTATTACCAACTGCATTATTATGGGACGATTAGAGGCATTTGCAATGGGTAATAAGCCTTGGGCATCTGCATTAGATGGCGTGGGTAATGGTTTTGGTTATGGGTTGGTATTGGTAATAGTAGCCTTTTTTAAAGAGGTATTTGGCTCAGGAACGATAACTATTCCAGGTTTCGAGAAGTTTCACGTTATCCCACAAGCATTTTATGATATGGGATATGAGAATAACGGTTTAATGCTTTTACCCCCATCATCATTAATCATTGTAGCGATATATATCTGGTTTCAGAAATCTAAAAATCCAGAATTAATTGATGAACATGGTTCATAGTTTCAAATAAAAAAAGAAAAATGGAATTAGTCAATATTTTTGTAAGAAGCGCTTTTGCTGATAATATGATTTTTACGTTCTTTTTCGGGATGTGCTCATATCTAGCAGTTTCCAAAACTGTTAAAACAGCTGTGGGCCTTGGAGCTGCGGTTATATTTGTATTAGGTATTACTGTTCCTCTGAACTTTTTACTAGAAACTTATATTCTTAAAGAAGGAGCTTTAACTTGGTTAGGGGAAGAATATGCATCTTATGATCTAAGCTTCTTGAGTTTTATAATGTTTATTGCTGTAATTGCTTCTACGGTTCAATTGGTAGAGATGTTAGTTGAGAAATTTTCTCCAGCACTCTACGGTGCTTTGGGTATTTTCTTGCCACTTATTGCTGTAAATTGTGCGATTTTAGGCGGTGCACTTTTTATGCAACAAAAACAGTTTAACAATGTAGGTGAAGCTACGGTTTACGGATTAGGATCTGGATTTGGATGGTTTATTGCAATTGTTTTGATAGCGGCAATTAGAGAGAAAATTAAATACTCTCATATACCAGGGCCATTGAAAGGCGTTGGAATGGCGTTTATTCTTACAGGTTTAATGGGATTAGGATTTTTAGGATTTTTAGGGTTTTAAGAGTAGTTATTAATTAGAAAGTCAAAGAAATGAATACAGGAGTAATTATAGTTACCATAGTAGTTTTCTTATTAGTAGTGTTGCTGCTCGTTAGTGTTTTGTTATTTGCAAAGGCAAAATTGATGCCTTCAGGGAAGATAAACATCACTATTAATGGTGATACCAAATTAGAAGTTGATGGTGGAGGTACATTACTTTCTACTCTTGGTTCGAACGGAATATTCTTACCATCGGCTTGTGGAGGTGGAGGTACCTGTGTGCAGTGTATATGTCAAGTTCATGCTGGTGGCGGAGAAATCTTACCCACAGAAGCCCCGCATTTTTCTAGAAAAGAAATAGCTTCGAATCATCGTCTTGGTTGCCAAGTAAAGGTAAAAGAAGACATGGAAATTGAAATTGAAGAGGAGATTCTTGGCATAAAAGAATGGGAGGCCAAGGTTGTTTCAAATTATAATGTCGCTACCTATATAAAGGAGTTTATTGTTGAAATACCAGAAGATATGGATTATAAGGCGGGCGGTTATATTCAAATTAAAATTCCTAAGTGTGTTGTTAAATTTGCAGATATGGATGTCTCAGCCCACCCGCAAGACCATCCTGGGGAACCAGATAAATTCATTAATGAATGGGCAGATGGTCCATTTGCAATGCGGAATCTAGTGATGAACAATACTGAAGAAGTTGTAAGAGCATATTCAATGGCTTCGTATCCAGCAGAAGGAAGGAAAATTATGTTAAACGTTCGGGTTGCTGCTCCGCCTTTCGACCCTATGGCAGGGCCATTGAGAAAGGATAAAGATGGCAAACAAGTGATGGGTAGGGATGGAAAGCCAGCACATGAAGGCGGCTGGATGAATGTTAATCCCGGAATTGCGTCATCTTATATTTTTAACCTTAAAGAAGGAGATAAAGCGATTATCTCTGGGCCTTATGGAGAGTTCTTCATAAATAATTCTGATGCAGAAATGCTTTATATAGGTGGTGGAGCTGGAATGGCTCCTATGCGTTCGCACTTATATGAATTATTTAAGACATTAAAAACTGGTCGTAAAGTTTCTTATTGGTATGGAGGTCGTTCCAGAGCAGAACTATTCTATATCCATTATTTTAGAGATTTGGAAAAAGAATTCCCTAACTTTAAATTCTATCTTGTCTTATCTAATGCATTGGATTCTGATAATTGGGTAAATAAAAGCGATATTAATGATCCAAAGGGAGATGGATTTTCGGGATTTGTGCACCAAGTTGTAATTGATGAATATTTGAACACACATGATGCTCCTGAGGATATAGAATTTTATTTCTGTGGCCCACCGATGATGAACCAAGCTGTAATTAAAATGTGTGACGATTGGGGTGTTCCAGACGAAAATGTAAGATTTGATGACTTTGGAGGTTAATTAATATTAATATCTAAACTGAAGCAGAAGCCGCAATGGCAATTTTGCGTTTTTTTATTGGCTTTAGTTGTTGTTTTTCAGGTTGTAAAGTTTTGCCAATAAAGGAGATAAGATTGCGATCATAAAAAGTTAGAAAACAACTTTAACTAATTACAAGATAATTTTTTGAGTAAAAAACCAACCTTTTTAGTTTTTTTTCGTCTTTAAGCAATAGTTACCTAATATTAATTATTTTCTCTATGGAAAAATTCATTTTCTACAGTTTTCTATTGATAAGTATCTCTTTATCGGCTCAGGTCGCGACACCACTTAATGCTGGGTTTAAGCAGTCTTTGAATCAAGAAAAATGTAAAGCTGCAATTGAACATAATAAATTATTGCAGACTGACCCCAGTTATGCAGCAGCGGTTCTTCAGAATGAAAGTATTGTTCAGCAAATTTTAAATTCAGGTTCTAGAGCACAAACAGTTTATAATATTCCAGTTGTGGTTCATGTTATGCACTTAGGAGAGAACGTTGGGGTAGGTACAAATATTTCAGATGCACAAATTCAAAGTGCAATTGACAATTTAAACGATTGTTATGGCGGGTTGGCTCCCTATATTACTGACGTTGGAATACAGTTTAGTTTAGCTAAAAGAACTCCATTATGCGCTTCTACATCAGGAATTCTTAGAGTTGATTGTTCTGGTTTTAGTGATGGAGGCGATGATTATATCACAGTAGGTGCTACAGATGACAATAGGGATGCGCTGAAGGCACTGAGTAAATGGCCGAATACAAGTTATTATAATATCTGGATAGTCAACGAAATTGATAACAATGACGGTGGTGCAGGAACACAAGGATACGCTTATTTTCCTGGCGCAAGCGCAACTGTTGATGGGGCTGTAATTTTATTTAATTCTTTTGGTTATGACCCAACAGGTACTCTTGGTTATAATTTAAAGTCATACACCAATTATAATGCAACAGCCAATCATGAATTAGGTCATGCGTTGAATCTTTATCACACATTCGAAGGCGATTTTGATGATACTAGTTGCCCTTCTGGAAATCAGTGCGGAAGTGATCTTGGTGATTGTTGTAGTGATACTGACCCACACAAAAGAAGTGATGGTGATTGTGGAGATTCTGGATTAACTTGCGCAGGGGCAGGCACAGACCTTTCAGATATAGTAACTAATATTATGGCGTATTCATCTGACGTATGTCAAGTTAAATACACAACAGAACAACAAGCAAGAATGCGCGCAGCCTTGGAGGGAACTCGTGCTGGTCTGATCAGTTCCTTAGGTGCAACTGTTCCTCCTGCGCAAGCTCCAAATACTACCGCAGCAAATTGTGAACCAGTAACGCAAGCAACTGGTTTAGGTGGTGGATTTGGTGGCATTATGCAAGTTAAATTCGCTAGCGTAGTTTCAACCACATCCAATTCGCAGGGAGATGGTGCAGGAGATTACCCAACTGGATATGTAGATAAATCCTTAGATTGCAGTTCTTATGCTGAATTAGAAGAAGGAGAAACTTTTAATGTTTCTGTGAGTACTTGGTTTAACGATCATAATGTAAAAGTTTATGTCGATTGGAATAATGACGCAACTTTAGCTGCTGGAGAAGAAGAACTTTCGTTAACTGTCAATACAGCTCATCCAACAGAAACTAATTGGAAACAAGCCACCGGCCAAATAACTGTTCCGGGCGGTGTAACAA
>CAJQPE010000112.1 GCA_905480125.1 uncultured Flavobacteriales bacterium
TGATCTATTATGACCAGTTTTAGGCGATATTTTTCATGAATCAAAGAAACGTTAACCTCTTTATTTTCAGAAAACTTACAAGCATTGTCGAACAAGTTAATGATGGCAATTTTTAGTAGGTTTCTATTGCCCATAATAGCAATCGATTCATTCTTGGCTTGTATAGGAATGTGGAGTTTGATTTTATGTAGCGGGTTTATAAACTCGAAACTTTCTTCAATTTCAAGTAATAGCTTATTAAAAGATATTTTTTCGAATTTGATGTTGCCATCTAGTGCATCCACTTTTGATAACTCAAGTAGGTTATTAACGGAAGAGCTAAGTGTTTCTGCTTCACTTAAAATAGTGGAAAGTGATCTGATATATTCTTCGGAAGTCCTAGATTTGCTAATCGTAATTTCTGCTTCTCCCATAATAGCAGTTACTGGATTTCTAATTTCGTGAGATGCACGGCGAATAAATGCCTTTTGTGACTCGAAAGAAGCTTCTAATCGATTCAATAAATTATTAAACGCAATAGCCAATTTTCCCAATTCGTCATTGGCATTGTATACTTTTAGTCGCTGATGAATATTAGAAGCACTTATTGTGTTTGCTTTTTCGATTTTCTTAGAAATGGGTAGCAGCATTCTTTTAGTGATAGCAAAACTGCCAACAAAAATTAAAGGAATACTGAATACAGTTAAAAGCAAAATGATATTTCTTAGAAAAACCAAATTTTGCAAAGCGACTTTATCTATAGCGGTTACAATGACTAAATAGTTCTTTCCTTTTACCCGAAATATTTTACTTATTCCTTGAAAGTCGTTGACTTCGAAGTATAGATTTTTATTGGAAACTAATTCATCTTGAACTGATTTTGGATAATTGTATTTAAAAGAAGGCTCTTTGTTCGGTTTAATTTCTACTACCTCTTCAGTTTCTTCTGGTAAGCTGTGAAGAAATTGATTGGTTATTTTCTTTAATTCTGCGGGGCTAAAAGATTCTTTCTCTAAGAATATTTTTTCAGTAATATTTACTCGCTCTTCTAGTCGAATTTGAAACTCGTGTTTTTGGTGATTGGAAGAAAGCCAATAAACGGTAATTCCAAAAGCTAAAAAAAAAGCACTTGCAATTATGGATAGGGTTAAGGCTAGTCGAGTTTTAATTTTCATGTTTCATCCTTAATAACGTATCCCATACCAATCACGGTGGTTATAATTTTAGAAGGGAAACCATGCTCTATCTTTTTACGTAAATAATTGATATACACATCAATGACGTTTGTTCCCATGTCAAAATCAATTTCCCATACTGCTTCAAGTATATCTGTTCTGGAAACAACTCTGTTTTTATTCTTCAGAAGGTATTCCAATAGTCTAAATTCTCTTGCAGTGAGTGGTATTTCAACACCATCTCTTCGAACTGATTTGGAAATGAGGTTCATTTCCAGGTCTTGAAAAACAAGCATTTCATTTCCTTCACTCTGGTGAATGGTTGCTCTTCTGTGTAATGCCTGAATACGGGCAAGTAGCTCTTTAAATTTAAATGGTTTTTTCAGATAATCATCTGCTCCAGATTCAAGACCCATGACTATATCTTCTGTTGTGCCGAGCGCCGTAAGTAAAAGTATAGGCGTGTTTACTTTTTTCTTGTTTTTTAGCGTATCACAAACCTCGATGCCTGTAATACCTGGCATAATTACATCAAGAATAATGATGTCAAAATGACCATTACAGGCCAACTCTAGTCCCGTAGTTCCTTCAAATGCTTGTGAGACATCGTTGCCTTGTTCTTCTAAGCCTCTCTTAATAAAAGAAGCCACATTTTGATCGTCTTCAATCAGAAGTATTTTCATGAAATTAAGTTATAAATTTTATTGTGTTTTAGATTATGGAAATGTTCTTTTATAATTCAAAAGATTACAAATTTACAATCTGCTTTCTTGGCCTAATACAGAGCGGTGCAGCAAAATCTAAGTTCTTGAGAAATTTATTTACCTACTGCCGACTAACTATCATCTTACAGGATCTTTTTACAAAGTAATTTTGAGGGTTCGTTTAAAGAAAATAATCAATCAAAAACAACTTATTTAGGTCTAGGAATCAACAAATAGTTTGATTTAAATAAAATCTATCTTCCTTGCGCGACGTATTTAATGCAACATTAATTCTTCGATTTAGCTATCTTCCCTCTTTGTGTTTTTAAATTTATTCTGATTACGTAATCGCATTTAATGAAATATTCAAATGGATAGAAGAATTATTATACCGCCGGTAATGACTGTTTTGCTGTTACTGAATTCTATGATTTATTACGGTTTTAGGGCTGTCATGATACTGTATTGTGTTGATGTGCTGCAGTTGCCCGACAACAATGCTTTTGGCCTATATAATCAGTTCACTTTATTAGTCTTTTTTTTGCCACTATTTGGTGGAATCATAGCTGATTTATTAGTCAGCAGAAGGATTATGCTAGTTACCAGTTCAGTACTTTCTATAATTGGATTTCTCTTGCTCTCCGGAGGCAATGAGGTTAATTTACCTTGGTATATTGGAATAATTGCGTTAGGAACTTGTGTTACAAAAGTAATGCTACTTGCTGGTATTTCAGATTCATTCCCTAGTAGAAATCATACTACTGAAGGCTGGACAATGATGACTTATATGGCAGTTAATATTGGGGCAGTTATTTCTGTTGTCTTATTCCCATACATTGCTTCAGAATACACTTATGAAACCAGTTTCACTTTAGCTGCTTTGATAGGGATACCAATTGCTCTTGGTTCTATTGCAACGGTTTTTTTGTACTCAAGGCCACTTGCACCATTAGTTAATTACACTGAATTTTTAGCTTTAAAAGAAGATGTTAAAGTTGAAAAAGGAATTGCCTTTACTGGAATAGTATTGGGTTTTAATATGCTTTATTGGGCAACTTATAGTGCGATATTCCAAGAATATTCGTTGGTAATTGAGGAGTCTATTCAGTCGGTATTTTCATCGATTACTCCAATTGCAACGATAACAGCAGTGGCTGTTTTGGGAATTCTACATTTCACTAAAATGTTAGAAAAAGTACAGTTTTTGCTTATCGGTATTGGTATGACATTAATGAGTGTAGCTTACGTAATATGTTTGACTTTTAGTTCAACGCTCGGTTATATCTTGTGCCAAGTCTTCTTGATCATCAGCGAGCCGTTATGTCATGTTATGTTATTAGGTTTAATTCTTAGAGTGGCGCCAAGAAAATTTTTAGGAATTGCTCTAGGTTTTTACATGTTTTCATTTATTAACTTTTATGATTATATAAATATTTTGGACTTTTTATCAAGTATTTCTGCTTTGATCCTATTTGGTCTGGGTATATGTAGTCTTATTTTTTACAAGAAATTGTGGAATTGGTTGTTCACGCTAAACCGCAATGAATTATCCAGGGATTCACATCAAGAAGGGTAGTTCTTATTCCTGAGTGAATAACATTTCCGTTGTGAACTCATTATAGTTGGAAGGTGAATTCGATGTTAAAAGATAACGGCCATTGCGGTGATTACATGCAGATAAATTAGAAATATTCAGCAATCTTTCAATGTAATTGAACTTGTAATATTTCTTGCTTTTATCTTACTTTATCGTTTTTATGGGTTTAGCAGGTATGTTCGTTTTTTCACAAAAAATAACTGATCGGTCAATGGATGTGTTTCGGTCTGCTGTGTACTTAATAGCTTTCTTTTTTGTGGGCTGCTCAGATAGTGGTAACGGCTTGGTTATTGAGAAAGCAGAAACTAAATTTAAGCCCATTGATTCTTTATCAATCGACATAACAAAACTTGGTTCTCGGTCTTTTTTATTAGACACAAATCAGCATTACAGAGGATTAATGGCAACGGGAGCAGTTGTATATACTGCTGGTTCAAAAGGATACGTTGCACAAGGGTTATTGTCGGACGATAGCATTAAGTGGCGTGCTCATTGCAATGTTGACTCTCTACATTTAAGGGATATTGAAGTGGTAAATGATTCCATATTTGTCCTCTCCATTGGTGCCCCAGGATTCATTAAGTCGATTAGTAAATCAAAGATTACTGACGACAGAAGTTTATGGAATACGATTTATTTTAATCCAGATAGCAGTGTTTTTATGGATGGGTTTTCCTTTTGGGAAAATGGATGTGGTCTTGCTTATGGTGACCCATTAAATGGGTTTCATTTTCTTCTAAAGACAAATAATTACGGGAAAGACTGGATTCGAATAGATAGCATTCAACTTCCTAGTACTATTGCAGCGGAGGCAGGCTTTGCTGCAAGTGGAACTGGAATTGTCTGCACTGGAGATGGTGTTGCCTTTGTCGGTTGGGGCGGTTTTAAAGCACGAGTTTTTAAAACCATAGATTATGGCAAGAGTTGGCTTGCAATAGAAACGCCCATTGCTCATGGAAAAGCAGGTAAAGGTATTTATTGCATGGCTTGGAAGAATCAATTAGAAGGGGTTGTAGCTGGCGGTAATTGGGAGGAGCCAAAAGAGGACAGTTGTTATGCCTACACCAAAGATGGAGGAGAAACATGGAAACTTGGAATGGGTGGATCAGGATATCGTTCAGGTATTTGTCATGTTACTGGCGATGTTTATTGTAGTGTTGGTTCAAATGGAACAG